>NZ_LZJJ01000420.1:0-23731 GCF_001667625.1 Mycobacterium sp. E1715 | reverse complement strand
GCTGCGCCGCTAGCTACGGTTGCCGTACTCGACCCGGTTGAGCACTGACGACTGCGGATCGCCCCCGGGGAGTGGCGGTTTCGTGTCCTGCTGCACCATCAACGTGATCCCGAAGATCGCTGCCGCGCCGAGCAACAGACCCACCACCACGCTCGCGGCGGCGGGCGCAATGATCCGGTTCATCGACGGCTCCTCACAGCATCTTCGAAAACGTGGCGGCGGCTTAGCGCCAACCTAGCAGAACCCCGGTCGGCGCTCGTCAGGGCAGACAGTGCCCGTGAAAGCACCGGTCGCCGTATTGCACCAGGTGGGGTTCGAGCGGGATCAGCGCGGCCGGACGGGCCGGCACCGCCGTCAGGCCGTGGTCGGCGACGGCGAGCGTGACGCCCAGGGTGGTCGCGACGCCGACCGTCAGACCCACCGCGATGCTGGCCGCAGCCGCCAGGGTGAAACCGGTCATCGCTGGCTCCTTGATCTCGCCCCCCGCTAGCCCAGCTAGCACCTGCCCACGAATGCCCGCGCGGCCGAACAAGAAAACCTCGCCACTCCCCGGACCCGGAGGCCTGGACCCCGCCGTGCAAACATGGCCCGATGTCATTCTCGCGCACCATGACCGTCGCGGGGGCCGTGCTCGCGTCCGTGTCGGCTTTGGTGGCGGGCTGCGCCCACCACGCCGCCCGGCCACCCGGCCCGTCGACCTCGGTCAGCAAGCCGGCGGCCGCGCCCGCGCCGCCGGCCTGCGGTGACGTCACCGCGCTCCCGGTCCGCGACAAGCTGGCGCAGCTGCTGATGGTGGGCGTGAAGAACGCCGACGACGCCCGCTCGGTGGTCGACGGCTATCACGTGGGGGGCATCTTCATCGGAAGCTGGACGGACCTGTCGATCTTCAAGGGCCCGCTGGCCGACATCTCGGCGAAGGCCGGACCGCTCCCGTTGGCGGTGAGCGTCGACGAGGAGGGCGGCCGCGTCTCGCGGCTGCGGGCGCTGATCGGCTCGGCGCCGTCGCCCCGCCAACTGGCACAGACCATGACCCCCGGCCAAGTCCACGACCTGGCGGCCGACCGCGGCAAGAAGATGCGCGACCTGGGCATCACCATCGACTTCGCCCCCGTGGTCGATGTCACCGACGCCACCGACGGCGTCATCGGGGACCGCTCGTTCGGCGGCGATCCCGACACGGTCACGGCCTACGCCGGGGCGTACGCGCAGGGCCTGCGCGACGCGGGGCTTTTGCCGGTGCTCAAACACTTCCCGGGGCACGGGCACGGCTCGGGGGATTCGCACACCGGCGGTGTGGTGACCCCGCCGCTGAGCGAGCTGCAGGGCGTCGACCTGGTGCCCTACCGGACGCTGGTGACCGCGGCCCCGGTCGCGGTGATGCTGGGTCACCTGCAGGTGCCCGGGCTGACCGGTGACGACCCGGCGAGCCTGAGCGCCGCGGCGGTGCGACTGCTGCGCGACGGCGTCGGCTACGGCGCCCCGCCGTTCAACGGCCCGGTGTTCACCGACGACCTGTCCAGCATGGGCGCCATCTCCGACCGGTACGGCGTCGCCGAGGCGGTGCTGCGCACCCTGCAGGCCGGCACCGACGTCGCGCTGTGGGTGACCACGGACGAGGTGCCCGCGGTCCTTGACCGGCTGCAGAAGGCCGTGGCGGCCGGCGAACTGCCCGGGCAGCGGGTTGACGACGCGCTGGGGCGGGTGGCGACGATGAAGGGCCGCAGCCCGGCGTGCGGCCACTAGCGGGTCGGCCACTAACGCGTGTGCGGTCACCGCGCGTTGCTTACTCTGGAGTCAGATAGACGAGCTAGAGAGGCGAGCGATGGCGGGTGGCACCAAGCGGTTACCGCGGGCCGTCCGCGAGCAACAAATGCTCGACGCCGCCGTCCAGATGTTTTCGGTCAACGGCTACCACGAGACCTCCATGGACGCGATCGCCGCCGCGGCGCAGATCTCCAAGCCGATGCTGTATCTGTACTACGGCTCCAAGGAGGACCTGTTCGGCGCCTGCCTGAACCGGGAAATGGGCCGCTTCATCGACGCGGTCCGCGCCGACATCGACTTCAGCCAAAGCCCGAAAGACCTGCTGCGCAACACGATCGTGGCGTTCATGCGCTACATCGACGCCAACCGGGCGTCGTGGATCGTGATGTACACCCAGGCCACCAGCTCGCAGGCGTTCGCGCACATGGTGCGCGAGGGGCGTGAACAGATCATCGAGCTCGTCGCCGGGCTGGTGCGGGCCGGCAGCCGCACCCCGCGGACCGAACGCGAACACGAGATGATGGCCGTGGCGCTGGTGGGCGCCGGCGAGGCGACGGCCAACCAGCTGTCCACCGGGGACATCGACGCCGACGAGGCGGCCGAGATGATGATCAACCTGTTCTGGCACGGCCTCCGGGGCGCACCGGGGGAGCGGGAGGCCGCGGCCGCCGCTCTGCCCAAGAAGGGCGGGAGCGGCGCCGCCAAGCGCTAACCCCTAGATTCGTGATGTGGCTCGACCGCCCGCCCGCCGCAACGTCGACTTCTTCTGCGCCGTAATCATCGTCGGACTGCTGGCCGGCGTGGCCGGGCTGGCGACGACGTTCGTGCTGCGCTTCGTCCAGCACGTCACGTACAACTACTCCTTCGGGGCGCTGCTCGCCGGGGTCGCGGCCAGCAGCCCGGTGCGCCGGGCCGTGGGACCGATGATCGGCGGCGCGCTGGCGGCGATCGGCTGGTGGCTCCTGCGGAGCCGGACCGACGTTCCGCCCATGGCCGAGACCATCTCGAGCCGAGAGCGGATACCGCGGCTGGCGTGGAGCCTGGACGCCATGCTGCAGGTGCTGCTCGTCGGGTCGGGCGCGTCGCTGGGCCGGGAAGGGGCCCCGCGCCAATTCGCCGCGGCCCTCGGTGATTTCGGGACCGCCTGGCTCAGGCGGCTGTCGCCGCGCGACCGCGAGGTGCTGCTGGCCTGCGCGGCAGGCGCCGGGCTGGGCGCGGTCTACGCCGTTCCGCTGGCGGGTGCGCTGTTCTCGGTGCGGATCCTGCTCAACACCTGGCAGCCGCGGGCGGTGGGCGCGGCGTTCATCTCCTCCAGCCTGGCGGTCGCCGTCGGTTCGGCCATCACCCGCGACGAACCGAACCTGCAGTGGCCGATCGGAGAGTCCACCTACCTGCTGACCGCGCACGGGCTGCTGCTGGCGCCGGTCGCGCTCGCGGTGGGGCTGGCGTTCAACCGGTTGATGGCGGCGGCCCGGCCGGCCAAGCCGATGCGGAACTGGGTGCTGGTCCCCGCGCTCGCGGCCGCCGGGCTGGTGATGGGCATCTGCTCGCACTGGTGGCCCGAACTGCCCGGCAACGGCCGAAGCATCCTGACGGTCAGCCTGGCCAGCGGCATGACGCTGTTGTCGGCGCTCGCGATCCTCGCGTTGAAACCCCTGCTGACCGCGCTGTTCCTGCGCGCCGGCGGGGCCGGCGGGATGCTGACGCCGTCACTGGCCACCGGCGCGGCCGCGGGGGCTGCGCTGGTGCTCGCGATCAACTGGGCGGTCGGGACGCACTTGCACGTGCCGGCGGTATCGCTGGCCGGCGCCGCCGGTGTGCTCGCGGTGACGCAGGGCTCACCGATCTGGGCGGCGATCTTCGTCTGGGAGCTCGCCCGGCCGCCGCTGTGGCTGTTTCTTCTGTTCCTGCTGACCGCGACCGGGGCGCACGGGCTGAAAGTCCTTGCCAACGGCCGCGGCCCGACGCATTCGGGCTAGAACCGCTGGAACTAGAGCGCCCGGACCGTCCCGGTCAGGTGCGGATAGCCCTTGGCGATGTTGCGCAGCGAGATGTCCCAGCCGTCATGGGTTTCGTCGATGTAGAGCCCCGCGGTGGCCGGCAGTACCAGCGGCTTGCCGAACCGCACGGAATACTTCACCGCGTCCGGCAGCCGCGCTTCGACGTTAGCCAATACTGCTGCGGCGCTGAACATTCCGTGCGCAATGACGGTGGGGAAGCCGAACAGCTTGGCCGCGATCGGGTTGGTGTGGATCGGGTTGTGGTCGCCACTGACCGCGGCATAGCGCCGGATCAGGCTGGGGCTGACGCGCACGACGGTGCTGGGCGGCGGCAGCTTGGGCTGTTTCTTCGGCGCCGGCTTGGGCTCGTCGGACAGGCTGGTGCGCTGCTGGTGCAGGAAGGTCGTCACCTGATGCCACGCGGTGTCGTTGCCGACGTTCACGTCGGTCACCAGGTCGACCAGCAGGCCCTTGCGGTGCTCGCGCAGGTTCTCCGCGTGCACCTGCACACCGACGGTGTCGGTGACCGCGATCGGCCGGTATTGCGTGATGTGGTTCTCCATGTGCACCGAACCCATTGCGGCGAAAGGAAAGTCGAACCCGGTCACCAGCGACATCATCGCGGGGAACGTCAACGCGAACGGATAGGTCAGCGGCACGTCGTTGCCGTAGCGCAGGCCGGTGACCGCCGCGTACTCGGCCACGTTCGCCTGGTCGATGGGCAATTCCTCGATGGTCACCGTGCGCGTGGGCAGCTGATTGCCACGGGACACCAGCGGCAGCGCACCGGCCGCCGCGCGCAGCATGTTCTTCAGGCCGCTTGGCTGATTCATCGCGATCTCCTCAGACCTATGCGCCCAGCATGGCCTGGCCGCAGACGCGGATGACGTTGCCCGTCACCGCATTCGAGGCCGGACTGGCGAAGTAGGCGATGGCCTCGGCGACGTCGACGGGCTGGCCACCCTGCAGCAGCGAATTCATCCGCCGGCCTACCTCGCGGGTGGCCAGCGGGATGGCGGCCGTCATCTGGGTCTCGATGAAACCCGGCGCGACGGCGTTGATCGTGATGCCCTTGGCGTACAGCTCCGGCGCCAGCGCCTGGGTGAGGCCGATCATCCCGGCCTTGGTGGTGGCGTAGTTGGTCTGCCCGCGGTTGCCGGCGATGCCGGCCATCGAGGACAGCCCGACGATCCGGCCCCCTTCGCCGATGGTGCCGTTGCCCACCAGTCCTTCGGTAAGCCGAAGCGGCGCAAGGAGATTGACGGCCAGCACCGCGTCCCAGCGGGCGTCGTCCATGTTGGCAAGCAACTTGTCGCGGGTGATGCCGGCGTTGTTGACCAGCACGTCGGCGTGCCCGTCGTGGTGCTCTTGCAGGTGCTCGGTGATCTTGTCCACGGCGTCGTCCGCGGTGACGTCGAGCCACAGCGCGGTGCCCCCGACCCGGCTGGCCGTCTCGGCCAGCGCCTCGGCGGCCGATTCGACGTCGATGGCGACCACGCGGGCGCCGTCGCGGGCGAACACCTCCGCGATCGTCGCGCCGATCCCGCGGGCCGCGCCGGTCACGATGGCCACCTTGCCGTCCAGCGGCCGCTCCCAGTCGGCCGGCGGGGTGGAGTCGGCCTCGCCGACGTAGAACACCTGGCCGTCGACGTAGGCCGACTTGGCCGACAGGATGAACCGCATGGTCGATTCCAGGCCCGTCGCAGCGGGTTTGGCCTCGGGCGACACATACACCAGCGCCACCGTGGTGCCGTTGCGCAGCTCCTTGCCCAGCGAGCGCGTGAACCCCTCCAACGCGCGCTGCGCGATCCGCTCGTGTGGGCTGGCGGCGGCGTCGGGCGTGGTGCCGACCACCGCGACCCGCGCGGAGTGGCCCAGGTTGCGCAGCAGCGGCGTGAAGAACTCGTACAGCCCCCGAAGGCCCTCCGGCGTGGTGATCCCGGTGGCGTCGAACACCAGGCCGCCGAACTGGTCGGCCCAGCGGCCGCCGAGATTGTTGCCGACCAGGTCGTAGTCCTTGTCCAGGGCGGCGCGCAGCGGCTCGACGATCCGCCCCTCACCGCCGATCAGCAGCGCGCCGGCCAGGGGCGGATCACCGGGCCGGTAGCGGCGCAGCGTCTCGGGCTGCGGAACCCCGAGCTGCTTGGCGAGAAACGATCCAGGACCGGAATTGACAACCTGAGAGAACAGATCGGACGAGACCTTGGGAGCCACCGGAGCTACCTTCCATGAGCGTGCGAAGTCGGGGTGTGCCTACAGCACAACCGTATCGGGGACGAACTTACTTCAGAGTAAGAACAGTGGGTAGTATGGCCCCAGACGGGCATACCAAAACCGACAGACGGCAGATACACGGAGAAGACAGTGGCCCCTGCAAGTTCCGAGGCAAGCAACCAGCGCAGTTCGCAGCGGCGACCCGTCGCCGTGCTTGGCGGCAACCGCATCCCGTTCGCCCGGTCCGACGGCGCGTACGCCGAGGCGTCCAACCAGGACATGTTCACCGCCGCCCTGGGCGGGCTGGTGGACCGCTTCGGCCTGGCCGGCGAGCGGCTGGGCGTGGTGGTCGGCGGCGCCGTGCTCAAGCACAGCCGTGACTTCAACCTCACCCGCGAGTGCGTGCTGGGCTCCGAGCTGTCGTCGTACACGCCGGCGTTCGACCTGCAGCAGGCGTGCGGGACCGGGCTGCAGGCGGCCATCGCCGCGGCCGACGGCATCGCGTCCGGCCGTTACGACGTCGCCGCCGCCGGCGGGGTGGACACCACCTCGGACCCGCCGATCGCCCTGGGTGACAACCTGCGCCGCACGCTGCTCAAGTTGCGCCGGTCCAAGTCCAACGTCCAGCGGCTGAGGCTGGTGGGCACGCTGCCCGCCAACCTGGGCATCCAGATCCCGGTCAACAGCGAGCCGCGCACCGGGCTGTCCATGGGCGAGCACCAGGCGATCACCGCCAAGCAGATGGGCATCAAGCGCGTCGACCAGGACGAGCTGGCCGCGGCCAGCCACCGCAACATGGCCGCCGCCTACGATCGCGGCTTTTTCGACGACCTCGTCACCCCGTTCCTCGGGCTGTACCGCGACGACAACCTGCGTCCGGACTCGTCGGCGGAGAAGCTGGCGAAGCTCAAGCCGGTGTTCGGCGTGAAGTCAGGCGACGCGACGATGACGGCCGGCAACTCCACCCCGCTGACCGACGGTGCCTCGGTCGCGCTGCTGGCCTCCGAGGAGTGGGCGGCCGCCCACTCGCTGACGCCGCTTGCCTTCCTGGTGGACGCGGAAACGGCGGCCGTGGACTACGTCAACGGCCGCGACGGCCTGCTGATGGCGCCCACCTACGCGGTGCCGCGGCTGCTGGCCCGCAACGGCCTGAGCCTGCAGGACTTCGACTTCTACGAGATCCACGAGGCGTTCGCCTCGGTGGTGCTGGCGCACCTGCAGGCGTGGGAGTCGGAGGACTACTGCAAGGAGCGGCTGGGCCTCGACGCCGCGCTCGGCTCGATCGACCGGTCCAAGCTCAACGTGAACGGCTCGTCGTTGGCGGCCGGGCACCCCTTCGCCGCCACCGGCGGGCGGATCCTGGCCCAGGCGGCCAAGCAGCTCGCCCAGAAGAAGGCGGAGCAGAAGGGTGCGGCCAAGCCGCTGCGTGCGCTGGTGTCCATCTGCGCCGCCGGCGGCCAGGGCGTGGCCGCGATCCTCGAGGCCTGAGCGCCCCGCCGGGTGGGCGGTTCCATGAAATCGGTCACAGCGGGTTAGTAACTCCGGCGGCTGGGTACCCATATGCGCGGATGACCCCGTGTTGTGGTCTGACCCCCCGACCCCGACGGCAATACGGGGCATCCCTGAAACGGCCGCCGGTCGGCGTGGACGGGCGTACGAGAAGGGCCGCCGCTGGAGTGAGGGGATCCAGCGGCGGCCTTTTTGTATGCCCGTCTGTGCCCGATTGACCGCGCCCAATCAAAAGCCCCGCTCCCATTTCGGAAGCGGGGCTTTTGATCTGCCTGTCAGAAGGCGGCTTCGTCGAGCTCCATGATGTCGTTGTCCAGCGTCTCGATCACCTCGCGGGTGCTGGCCAGCAGCGGCAGGAAGTTCTTCGCGAAGAACGAGGCCACCGCGACCTTGCCCTCGTAGAAGGACCGCTCGTCGCCGCTGGCGCCGGCGTCCAGCGCCTGCACGGCCACCGCGGCCTGCTGCTGCAGCAACCAGCCGATGACGAGGTCGCCGACACTCATCAGGAAGCGCACCGATCCCAGGCCCACCTTGTAGAGGCTGGTCACGTCCTCCTGCGCCGCCATCAGGTAGCCGGTCAGCGTGGCCGCCATCGCCTGGACGTCGGCCAGGGCCTTCGCCAGCAGCTCGCGCTCGGACTTCAGCCGGCCGTTGCCGGACTCGCTGTCCACGAACTTCTGGATCTCACCCGACACGTGGGCCAGCGCCACACCCTTGTCGCGGACGATCTTGCGGAAGAAGAAGTCCTGCGCCTGGATGGCCGTGGTGCCCTCGTAGAGGGAGTCGATCTTGGCGTCCCTGATGTACTGCTCGATCGGGTAGTCCTGCAGGAAGCCGGATCCACCGAAGGTCTGCAGGCTCTCGGTCAGCTTGGCGTAGGCCTGCTCGGAACCGACACCCTTGACCACCGGCAGCATCAGGTCGTTGACCTTCACGGCCAGCTCGGCGTCGACGCCGTGCACCGCCTCGGCGACCGCCGCGTCCTGGTAGGTCGCGGTGTAGAGGTACAGCGCACGCAGACCCTCGGCGTAGGCCTTCTGGGTCATCAGCGACCGGCGTACGTCGGGGTGGTGCGTGATGGTCACCCGCGGGGCGGTCTTGTCCGTCATCTGGGTCATGTCGGCGCCCTGCACGCGCGACTTGGCGTACTCGAGCGCGTTCAGGTAGCCCGTCGACAGGGTGGCGATGGCCTTGGTGCCGACCATCATCCGGGCCTGCTCGATGACCTCGAACATCTGCGCGATGCCGTTGTGCACCTCGCCGACCAGCCAGCCCTTGGCGGGCACGTCGTGCTGGCCGAAGGACAGCTCACAGGTGGCCGAAACCTTCAGGCCCATCTTGTGCTCGACGTTGGTCACGAAGACGCCGTTGCGCTCGCCCAGCTCGCCGGTCTCGAAATCGAACAGGAACTTGGGCACGAAGAACAGCGACAGGCCCTTGGTGCCCGGACCCGCGCCCTCGGGACGCGCCAGCACCAGGTGGAAGATGTTCTCGAACAGGTCGCCGGAGTCGGCCGAGGTGATGAACCGCTTCACGCCCTCGATGTGCCACGAGCCGTCGTCCTGCTTGATCGCCTTGGTGCGGCCCGCACCGACGTCGGAACCGGCGTCCGGCTCGGTCAGCACCATGGTGGAACCCCATCCGCGCTCGGCGCAGATCACGGCCCACTTCTTCTG
The DNA here is from genome assembly GCF_001667625.1 of Mycobacterium sp. E1715. Classification (NCBI taxonomy): domain Bacteria; kingdom Bacillati; phylum Actinomycetota; class Actinomycetes; order Mycobacteriales; family Mycobacteriaceae; genus Mycobacterium; species Mycobacterium sp. E1715. The sequence goes on along the minus strand of NZ_LZJJ01000420.1, from coordinate 14,568 downwards.
CTCCTCGGTACCGAGGTGGTAGAGGATGTTGGCGAACCCGGCGCCGCCGCCGTACATCCAGACGGCGGGGTTGGCGCCGAGCAGATGCTCGTGCAGCGCCCACACCAGGGCCCGGGGCATCGGCATCCCGCCCAGAACCTCGTCGATGCCGACCTTGTCCCAACCGGCCTCGGTGACCGCGCGCACCGACTTCTTGAAGGACTCCGGCAGCGTCACCGAGTGGGTCTTCGGGTCGAAGACCGGCGGGTTGCGGTCACCCTCGACGAACGACTCGGCGATGGGCCCCTCGGCCAGCCGGCTGATCTCTGACAACATCTCGCGCGCGGTGTCGACGTCCAGATCGCTGTAGTCGCCGGCGCCCAAAGCCTTTTCAACGCCCAGGACCTCGAACAGGTTGAAGACCTGGTCACGGACGTTGCTCTTGTAGTGGCTCACTACGGTTCCTCCTCGTTGAGAATGCCACCTTGTGGTTGGGTACTACTTCTAAGTTACCCACCAGTAACACCGCTAAAATATCGCTCTCGGACAGTTCAACGCAAGTCAATGTGAGCTAAATTTCATCGTCTAATTAACCAACCGGTTGGGAAGCCCGCGCGGTAGGCCTGACCTGCGGCGATAACGAAACGGATCTCAAACTATGGGATGCATCACCTCCCTGCCCGTAGTGGATCTGCGCACGTCGGCGGCCGAATTGCGGCGGGGGTTGCGCGAGGCCGCGCACGAGGTGGGCTTCTTCTACCTGACCGGCCACGGTGTGCCCGGCGAGCTCTCCCGCAGGCTGCTGGAGGCGGCACGCAGGCTGTTCGAGCTCTCCGACGCCGAGAAGGACGCGGTCGCCATGGTCCGCAGCCCGCATTTCCGCGGCTATACCCAGCTGGGTGGCGAGCTGACCCGCGGCCGGGTGGACTGGCGGGAGCAGATCGACATCGGGCCGGAACGCGCCCCGGTCGGCGGCCCCGGCAGGCCCGACTACCTGTGGTTGCAGGGGCCCAACCAGTGGCCGGCGTCATTGCCCGAGCTGCCCGGCATCATCGCCGACTGGGACGCCGCGCTGTCCGGGGTGGCCCGCACCCTGCTCCGGCACTGGGCGGCCTCCCTGGGCAGTCCGCCGGGCGTGTTCGAGCCGGCCTTCGCCGAGACGCCCGCCACCCTGATCAAGATCGTGCGCTATCCGCGAAGCGCGGCCTCGCCGCAGGGCGTGGGCCCGCACAAGGACTCCGGAGTGCTGACGCTGTTGCTGGCCGAGCCGGGCAGCAGCGGTCTGCAGGTCCGCCGGCCCGGCGCCCGGGAGTGGATCGACGTGCCGCCCACCGACGGCGCATTCGTCGTCAACATCGGTGAGCTGCTCGAAGTGGCGACCGGGGGCTACCTGCGGGCCACCGAGCACCGGGTGACCCTGGACGGGCAGCGGGCGGATCGCATCTCGGTGCCGTACTTCTTCAACCCGCGCCTGGACGCGCAGATCCCCGTGTTGACGCTGCCCCCGGAACTGCGGGCGCGCGCCGGCCGCGTGGCCGACCCGGCGGATCCCATCTTCTCCGTCTACGGCCGCAACGCTTGGAAGAGCCGGTTGCGCGCGCACCCCGATGTGGCTTCAGCGCACGGGTATTCGGCAGGTAGGGTCGGGGACGAGAATCCCGTTCTCGGCTCAAGGGGCGAATGAATTCCGGTGAACTCGCACACGAACCTGACACCGTCCACACTTCGCGAGGCCTTCGGCCACTTCCCCTCGGGGGTGGTGGCCATCGCCGCCGAAGTCCAGGGCACCCGGGAGGGCCTGGCGGCCAGTACCTTTGTGCCCGTCTCACTGGACCCGCCGCTCGTGTCGTTCTGCGTGCAGAACACGTCGACGACGTGGCCCAAGCTCAAAGACCTGCCCATGCTGGGCATCAGCGTGCTCGGCGAGGCCCATGACGAGGCCGCGCGAACGCTGGCCGCCAAGACCGGCGACCGGTTCGCCGGCCTGGAGACGGAATCGCGGGAGAGCGGCGCGGTGTTCATCAAGGGCACCGGCCTGTGGCTGGAGAGCGCGATCGAACAGCTGATCCCGGCCGGGGATCACACCATCGTGGTGCTCCGGGTCAACGAAGTCACCATCGACGCCGACGTCGCGCCGATCGTGTTCCATCGCAGCGTGTTTCGGCGCCTCGGCGCCTGAACACCGCTACGGGCGGCGGCCGAGCTCCGCCCGGAAGCCCGCTATCCGCTGCTCGATCTCGGCGGCGTCGTCGTCCCGGCCTTCCTTGTGCGCAAGGTCGGCGCGGGCCGAGAGCTCCCGGATCGCCGTTCGAATTTCATTGACGCTGGTGGTTTCTCGCATATCTCCCACGCTGCCTTCAGGTTGGGTTGCTATGCGGGTACCCGGCGCCTCGGACGGGCTAACGCCCGGTCAGCGCCGGAACAGCTTGTTGCCCAGCCACACCACCGGGTCGTATTTGCGGTCGGCGACCCGCTCTTTCATCGGGATCAGCGCGTTGTCGGTGATCTTGATGTTCTCGGGGCAGACCTCGGTGCAGCACTTGGTGATGTTGCAGTAGCCGAGGCCGTGTTGCTCCTGCGCCTGGTTGCGCCGGTCCATCGTGTCCAGCGGATGCATCTCGAGTTCGGCGATCCGCATCAGGAAGCGCGGTCCGGCGAACGCCTTCTTGTTCTCCTCGTGGTCGCGGACCACGTGGCACACGTTCTGGCACAGGAAGCACTCGATGCACTTACGGAATTCCTGCGAGCGCTGCACGTCCTCCTGGGCCATCCGGTACTCGCCGGGCTGCAGATCCTTCGGCGGCGCGAAGGCGGGGATCTCGCGGGCCTTCTCGTAGTTGAAGGAGACGTCGGTGACCAGGTCGCGGATCACCGGGAACGTCCGCAGCGGCGTCACCGTCACCACCTCGTCCTCGGCGAATGTCGACATCCGGGTCATGCACAGCAACCGCGGGACGCCGTTGATCTCCGCCGAGCAGGAACCGCACTTGCCCGCCTTGCAGTTCCACCGCACCGCGAGGTCGGGCGTCTGGGTCTGTTGCAGGCGATGGATGATGTCGAGCACCACCTCGCCCTCGTTGACCTCCACCGTGAAGTCCTGCAGCGCGCCGTCGGCATCGTCACCGCGCCACACACGCATGGTCGCGTTGTAGGTCATTAGCCTCTCCGTCCTGGATGCTCGGCCAGCTCATCGTCGGTGTAGTACTTCTCCAGCTCGGAGATCTCGAAGAGCTCCAGCAGATCGGATCGCATCGGCACCTGATCCTTGCGGGTGATGCTGATGTCCGGGATCACCTCGTCGCCGCCGGCGGCCTGGCAGACCAGCAGCACCTTGCGCCACGACGAATCCATCGACGGATGGTCGTCGCGGGTGTGGCCGCCGCGGCTTTCGGTGCGCTCCAGCGCCGCCTTGGCGACGCACTCGCTGACCAGCAGCATGTTGCGCAGGTCGATGGCCAGGTTCCAGCCCGGGTTGTACCGCCGTCCGCCGTCCACGTGCAGGTTCTTGAACCGCTCGCGCAGATTGTCGAGCCGGGCCAGCGCCTCGGACACCTCGTCCGCCTTGCGGATGATGCCGACCAGGTCGTTCATCGACTGCTGCAGCTCGAGCTGCAGCGTGTAGGGGTTCTCCGCCGGGGCGCCGTTGGGCGGTGCCTCGAAGGGGGACAGCGCCCGCTGCGCCGCGGTCTCGACGGCCTCGGCCGAGATCGTCGGACGGCTGCTCAGCGCCCGCACGTAGTCGGCCGCGCCCAGGCCGGCGCGCCGGCCGAAGACCAGCAGGTCCGAAAGCGAGTTGCCGCCCAGGCGGTTGGAGCCGTGCATGCCGCCGGAGCACTCGCCCGCGGCGAACAGGCCCGGCACGGTGGCCGCGCCGGTGTCGGCGTCGACCTCGACGCCGCCCATCACGTAGTGGCAGGTGGGCCCGACTTCCATCGGCTCCTTGGTGATGTCGACGCCGGCCAGCTCCTTGAACTGGTGGTACATCGACGGCAGGCGCCGCTTGATCTCCTCGGGCGTCAGCCGGGACGCGATGTCGAGGAACACGCCGCCGTGCGGGCTGCCGCGGCCGGCCTTGACCTCCGAGTTGATCGCGCGCGCGACCTCATCGCGGGGCAGCAGGTCGGGGGTGCGGCGGGCCGAGTCGTTGTCCTTGAGCCACTGGTCGGCCTCTTGTTCGGTCTCGGCGTACTGGCCCTTGAACACCGGTGGGATGTAGTCGAACATGAACCGCTTGTTGTCGGAGTTCTTCAGCACCCCGCCGTCACCGCGGACGCCCTCGGTGACGAGGATCCCCTTCACGCTGGGCGGCCACACCATGCCCGTCGGGTGGAACTGGACGAACTCCATGTTGATCAGCGACGCACCCGCCCGCAGCGCCAGCGCGTGCCCGTCGCCGGTGTACTCCCACGAGTTCGAGGTGACCTTGAACGACTTGCCGATGCCGCCGGTGGCGAGCACCACCGCGGGCGCCTCGAACAGGACGAACTGACCCGTCTCGCGCCAGTAGCCGAACGCGCCGGCGATCGCGTCACCGTCCTTGACCAGTTCGGTGATGGTGCACTCGGCGAACACCTTGATCCGCGCCTCGTAGTCGCCGAGCTCGGCGAAATCCTCCTGCTGCAGCGAGACGATCTTCTGCTGCATGGTCCGGATCAGCTCCAGGCCGGTGCGGTCACCGACGTGCGCCAGGCGCGGGTAGGTGTGCCCGCCGAAGTTGCGCTGGCTGATCTTGCCGTCCTTGAGGCGATCGAACAGCGCCCCATAGGTTTCCAGCTCCCAGACGCGGTCCGGCGCCTCCTTGGCGTGCAGCTCGGCCATCCGCCAGTTGTTGAGGAACTTCCCACCGCGCATCGTGTCGCCGAAGTGGGTCTTCCAGTTGTCCTTGGGGTTGGTGTTGCCCATCGACGCCGCGCACCCGCCCTCGGCCATCACCGTGTGGGCCTTGCCGAACAGCGACTTGCACACCACCGCGACCTTGAGGCCGCGTTCCCGCGCCTCGATGACCGCGCGCAGCCCCGCGCCGCCGGCGCCGATGACGACTACGTCGTAGCCATGCCGCTCGACCTCAACCATGAAAACCCTCGCTAGCTAAGTCCGGAATTGTTGTTCGAATGGCTTCTCAGCCAACAAATCTCAGGTCAGGGATGGTGTTGCTGGCCACCAGCGCGATGTAGAAGTCGGTGAGCATCAGGGTGCCCAGCGTGACCCAGGCGTACAGCTTGTGCCGGGTGTTGATCTTGCTGACCTGGGTCCAGATCCAGTACCGCACAGGGTGCTTGGAGAAGTGCTTGAGCCGCCCGCCGGTGACGTGCCGGCAGGAATGGCAGGACAGCGTGTAGACCCACAGCATGATGACGTTGCCCACCATGATCAGGTTGCCGAGGCCGAACCCGAAGCCGTGCGGGCCCGAGTCGGAGTGGAAACCGATGATCGCGTCGTAGGTGTTGATCACCGAGATGATGCCGGCGATGTAGAAGAAGTACCGGTGGCTGTTCTGGACGATCAGGGGGAACCTGGTCTCGCCGGTGTAGTGGACACGCGGCTCGGCCACCGCGCAGGCGCTGGGGGACTGCCACACCGTCCGGTAGTAGGCGCCGCGGTAGTAATAGCAGGTGAGCCGGAACAGCAGCAGGAACGGCAGGGTCAGCGCCGCGTACGGCAACCACCACACGTCGGGCAAGATCTGGGGCCAGAAGTCGCCGGCCTCGCCGCAGGCCTTGCTCACGCAGGGTGAGTAGAACGGCGTCAGGTAGTGGTACTTGGGGACGAAGAAGTAATCCTGCTGGAACGCGCGCGCGGTCGCGTAGATGAGGAAGGCGGCGAAGCCCAAGTCGATCCGCAGCGGCGACATCCACCACCGGTCGGTGCGTAGGGTGCGTTGCGGGATGCGGGCGCGCGCGGGTGAAAAGACACCTGACGCAGGACGGTTCGCCGTGGGTGCGCTCATCTAGTGTTCCTCTTCGAACGGGCTGTTGGTCGAAGGGTACACAGAGAGCACCCCCTCATTTCCGGGGGGCTTGGGTTGTCCGCGGTTGTCAGGACCTGCTGTGACCCCCGACACCCTCGTCGTCGACATCGCGCCAGAAGTCGCTGTCGTACTGGGTGTCGGGAATGACGATCTTCTCGCCGGACTGCTGCACGGTGGCGCGCGCCAAGTCCAATTCGGACACGTCGGTGTCGAGCAGTTCGACGTCGGAGAGGATCCGGTCGGCATCGATCACGATCCGCCGCATCGCCGGGCTGTCGCCGTATCGACTCTTCAACGAGCCCACGCACCTCCGCAGGCCGCCGATCAGGTCGTGAAGTTCGGCGAGTTCAGTCGTGGTGCTCAACGGATCTCCTCGGGCAGACGGTGTTACGGATCACAGTACGCTTCCGAATACTATCCACCGCACAGCCTTGATGTCAGACGGAACACTTCGGGCGATCGAGGAGCAAACACCTCATGAGCGGTCAAACCGTCGCCGAGCGGGCCACGGCGCTGCTCGCTCTGCATCGGCCCGGCGACCCGGTGATCCTGCCGACCGTGTGGGACGCGTGGTCGGCCCGCCTCGCAGTCGACGCGGGTTTCGCCGCCCTGACGGTGGGCAGCCACCCACTGGCGGACTCGATCGGCAAACCGGACGGGGAGGGCATGTCGTTCGACGACGTGCTGACGCGCGTCTCCCAGATCACCGACGCGGTCGACGCCCCGGTGTCGGTCGACGTCGAATCCGGCTACGGGCTCGCCGCCGAGCGCCTGATCGACGGCCTGCTGGGCGTCGGCGCGGTCGGCCTCAACATCGAGGACACCGTGCACTCCGAGGGCAAGCGGCTGCGGTCCGCCGGCGAGCACGCCGAACTGGTGGGGGCGTTGCGGTCGGCCGCCGACGCGGCCGGGGTGCACGTCGTGATCAACGCCCGCACGGACCTGTTCCTGCGCCAGGACGGTGACGCGTCGGACCGGGTCGACAGGGCCGTCGCGCGGCTGACCCGGGCGGCGGACGCGGGCGCCGACGTGTTGTACCCGGTCGGTCGCCACGACCCGGATACCTTGCGCCGCTTGGCCGCAGAGCTGCCGCTGCCGGTCAACGCGATCGCGCTGCCCGACCAGGACGACCCGTCGACGTTCGGGCCGCTGGGCGTGGCGCGAATCAGCTTCGGCCCGTTCTTCCAGGCCGCGCTGGGCGGCCGGGCGAAGGAACTGCTGGCCCGCTGGGGCTGATCCGCGCCGAACACGCTGTGGCGCAAGCGAATCCGGCGGGGCCACTGACCCCGCCGGCTCGTTGCCTACTTTTTACTTGGTGATCTCGATGCGCTGCGCCTGGCTGCCGGCGTAGGCGCCGGTGACCCGCACGGTGAGGACCCCGGCGTCGTAGGAAGCCGTGATCGCGTCTCCCGTGACGTGGGCGGGCAGGGCGAAGGACCGGCGGAAGGAGCCGTACCGGACCTCGCGCAGGGTGCGCCCGTCCTTCTCCTCAGAGTGCTCATCCCGGCGTTCGCCGTGGATGACGAGGCGGCCGCGGTCCACCTCCACGTTGACGTCCTTCTCGACGTCAACGCCGGGGAGTTCGACCCGTACGATCGCGTCCTCGCCGTCCTTGACGATCTCCGCGGCGGGGTTGAAACCGCTGGTCACCGGCTTGTACCAATCCGATGCGGCGGCGGGGCCGAAGAAGTCGCGCAACCACCGGTCGGTGTTCCAGGCTGGCCGCGACCACAATGCGACGTTACTCATGGCGATCTCCTTGTGCTTCCTTGAGCTTTGTTGTGGGTTTGCTGTGTCCGGCGCCCTTCTGGCCGGCTACAAGAGGAAACATGAGTCGACCACGCTAAAGTTCCACCTAGGCGTTCGCCGTGGGCGAACGAATATTCACAAGGCCCCCTGTGAGTTGTGAGATCCTCGTCATAGGACCGTCACATTGAGCGAAATCGCGGTAATTTCCGGCCGCTAATCTCAAAGCCATGGCTGCAGACGGGATTTCGCGCGCGCACTGTGCGGGCCGTCACATTGTCGTAGTCGGGCACGGCATGGTGGGGCACCGGCTGGTCGAGGCGCTCCGCGCGCGCGACACCGAAGGATTGTGGCGTATCACGGTTTTCGCCGAGGAGGCGGACGCGGCTTACGACCGCGTCGGGCTGACCTCGTACACCGAAAGCTGGGACCGCAAGCTGCTGGCGCTGCCGGGCAACGACTACGCGGGTGACGAACAGGTTCGATTGGTACTGAATGCTCGCGTTACCGAAATCGACCGCGACGCGAAGGCGGTGGTGACGGCCGACGGGCAGCGGCACGGCTACGACACGCTGGTGCTGGCCACCGGGTCGTATGCTTTCGTCCCGCCGGTGCCGGGCCACGACCTGCCGGCGTGCCACGTATACCGCACGCTGGACGACCTCGACGCCATCCGGGCCGACGCCCAGCGGACGGTAGACGCCGGTCGCGCCCCCGCGGGCGTGGTGATCGGCGGCGGCCTGCTGGGTCTGGAAGCCGCTAATGCGCTGCGCCAGTTCGGCTTGCGGACGCACGTCGTCGAGATGATGCCGCGGTTGATGGCCCAGCAGATCGACGAGGGCGGCGGCGCCTTGCTGGCCAAGATGATCGGTGAGCTGGGCATCGCGGTCCATGTGGGCACCGGTACCGAATCGATCGAGGCGATCGACCACTCGGACGGGGTGTCGTCGGTGCGGGTGCGCCTGACCGACGGCGAGGTCATCGACGCCGGGCTGGTCATCTTCGCGGCCGGCATCCGGCCGCGCGACGAACTGGCCAGGGCGGCGGGCTTGGAGCTTGCCGAACGCGGCGGTGTGCTCACCGACTTGGCATGCCGCACAAGCGATCCGGACATCTACGCGGTCGGCGAGGTCGCCGCGATCCAGGGTCGCTGTTACGGCCTGGTGGGTCCCGGCTACACCTCCGCCGAGGTGGTGGCCGATCGCCTGCTGGACGGTGCCGCCGAGTTCGGCGAGGCCGACCTGTCGACCAAGCTCAAGCTGCTCGGCGTCGACGTCGCAAGCTTCGGCGACGCGATGGGGGTCACCGAGAACTGCCTCGAGGTCGCGATCAACGACGCGGTCAAGCGGACCTACGCCAAGCTGGTGTTGTCCGACGACGCGAAGACCCTGCTCGGCGGGGTCCTGGTGGGCGACGCCTCGGCGTACGGGGTGCTGCGGCCGATGGTCGGCAGCGAGTTGCCCGGCGATCCGCTCGCACTGATCGCGCCGGTATCCGGCGAGGCGCCGGCGCTCGGGGTCGGCGCGCTGCCGGATTCCGCGCAGATCTGCTCGTGCAACAACGTCACCAAGGGCGACCTGAAGTGCGCGATCGCCGACGGCTGCGCCGACGTGCCGTCGCTGAAGTCGTGCACCGCGGCCGGCACCTCGTGTGGGTCATGCGTGCCGCTGCTCAAGCAGCTGCTGGAAGCCGAGGGCGTGGAACAGTCCAAGGCGCTGTGCGAGCACTTCAGCCAGTCGCGGGCCGAGCTCTTCGAGATCATCTCGGCCACCGAGATCCGCACCTTTTCCGGCCTGCTGGAGCGCTTCGGACGCGGAAAGGGTTGCGACATCTGCAAACCCGTGGTCGCGTCCATCCTGGCGTCCACCGGCTCGGACCACATCCTCGAGGGTGAGCAGGCCTCGCTGCAGGATTCGAACGACCACTTCCTGGCCAACATCCAGAAGAATGGCAGCTACTCGGTGGTGCCGCGGGTTCCCGGTGGCGACATCAAGCCCGAGCATCTGATCCTGATCGGCCAGATCGCCCAGGACTTCGGGCTCTACACCAAGATCACCGGCGGCCAGCGGATCGACATGTTCGGCGCCCGGGTGGACCAGTTGCCGGAGATCTGGCGCCGGCTGGTCGATGGTGGCATGGAGTCCGGCCACGCCTACGGCAAGGCGCTGCGCACGGTGAAGAGCTGCGTCGGCACCGACTGGTGCCGCTACGGCCAGCAGGATTCGGTGCAGTTGGCCATCGACCTGGAGCTGCGGTACCGGGGTCTGCGGGCGCCGCACAAGATCAAGATGGGCGTCTCGGGCTGCGCGCGGGAGTGTGCCGAGGCGCGCTCCAAGGACGTCGGCGTCATCGCCACCGAAAAGGGCTGGAACCTCTACGTCGGCGGCAACGGCGGGATGACGCCCAAGCACGCCCAGCTGCTGGCCAGCGACCTGGACACCGAGACGCTGGTCCGCTACGTCGACCGGTTCGTCATGTACTACATCCGGACCGCCGACCGGCTGCAGCGCACGGCGCCCTGGGTCGATTCGCTCGAGGGCGGGCTCGACCACGTCCGCGAGGTCGTGTGCGAGGACTCGCTGGGGCTGGCCGGGGAATTCGAGGCCGCGATGGAGCGGCACGTGGAGAACTACAAGTGTGAATGGAAGGGCGTGCTCGACGACCCGGACAAGCTGTCGCGCTTCGTCTCGTTCGTCAACGCCCCGGACGTCGTCGACTCGACGGTGGAATTCACCGAACACGCCGGTCGCAAAATCCCTGTGTCCATTGGGATGCCGAAGATCCGTACGGGAGCTGGAGAACAATCATGACACTTCTCAACGACATTCAGGTATGGACCACGGCCTGCGAGTACGACCGCCTGATCCCGGGTCGTGGGGTCGGCGTGCTGCTCGACGACGGCTCCCAGGCCGCGTTGTTCCGGCTGGACGATGGCGAGGTGTACGCCGTGGGCAACGTGGACCCGTTCTCCGGCGCGGCGGTGCTCTCGCGTGGAATCGTCGGGGACCGCGGCGGCCGCGTGGCGGTGCAATCGCCGATCCTCAAGCAGGCCTTCTCGCTGGAAGACGGTACCTGCCTAGATGATCCGAACTATTCGGTGCCGGTGTACCCGGCGCGCGTCACCGCCGACGGCTTCGTCCAGGTCGGTCGGATCGCCGCCTAGCGGGTGATGTCGCCGACGAGGTAGCGCTGCATCGTCGGGCCGATGGCGTCGACGATCGCGTCGACCGACATCGAGTGCAGCGGCTCGGAGCGGATGCCGTAGCGCATGATGCCGAGGCCCACGAGCTGCGAGGCGCACAGCGATGCCCGGGTGGCGGCCTTATCCGCCCCAAGCAGTTTCAGCAGGGGGCCGAAAACCGGGCCGACGAACATGCTTTGCACGGTCTCGGCGGTCTTGGCCATGCCGGTGGACGCTATCGCGCTGGCGGCGAAGGGGCCGCCGCCCGCCGCGTCCCACGTGGTGATCAGCATGCGCAACGTTTGCCGGCCCACCTGGTTGACCCCGCCGGTGACGATTTTGTCGATGAATTCCGGTGTGCCGAAGGGCAACCGCAGCATCTTGGCGACCGGGTCAAGGATCCCTCGCGACGGCTCTTCGCGACGGGGCATGGTGCCAGGATCGCCGGTATCGGACCAAAGATCAAGCGTCGCCGGTCGTCGGCGCGCCCGTGGCCGACGCGGTCAGGCCATTCTCAGGCTGCGGAATTCGGCCACATGACCCGGTCGTGAACCAAGCGCTGCGCGCCGGACCGGCGCGACGCGTGCCGGGGGGTGCGGGCGAGGGCCGGTGGCATGGCCCGGCGGAAGCGATTGGCGATCAGGCGGGCGAGGCCGGGATGGGTGCCCAGCGGCTGGCTGACCAGGTCGGCGCCGCAGGCGTGCAGCCGTTCCTGGAAGAGGCCGTCGGCCAGCAGGTACGAGGCGACCACGACGCGCGCATCGCTGCTGCGCGCCCGGCGCCGCGCCTCGTCCACCGCCTCGGGCAGCCGCGGATCCCCCGTCGACGCAAACGCCAGGCTCACCCGTGCCCCGGTCAGCGCCGACACCAGCGTCGCGGTGGTGTGCAGGTCGGCGCGCGCGCGGGTGTCCGATGTGCCCGCCGCCGCAAGGATCACCGAATCGCCTGGGCGCCAACCACATTTGACCAGTTGATCCCCGACGATTCGGGCGACTTGACCGCTGGGGCCCAGTGTCGGTGTGACCACGGCGTTCGGGTGCCCACTGAGCTCGACGTGGGCCGGTAGGTCCGCGCGGACATGATAACCGCGCGACAAGAACGCCGGCAGCACGATGGCGGGCCGGCCCGTGGCCCGCGCCCGCGACAGCACCTCGCTGGGGGTGGGCCCCAACACGTCGACGAACGCGACCTCCACGGGCCGCCCGATCAGCGAACTCGCTTGCGCGGCAAGGCCTTCGACCATGGCCACGCCCTCGGGCCTGCGGGTGCCGTGCGCAACCAGGATCAGCGCCATGCGGAGTCAGCCCGTTGTTCGGTGGCGAGCCGGTAGCCGCGCTTGACCACCGTCGCGATGATGTTCTTGTCGCCCAAAGCCGTTCGCAGCCGCAGCACTGCGGTGTCGACTGCGTGCGGGTCGTTGCTGCTGCCCGGCAGCGCGCGTAACAGGTCGGCCCGCGGGACGACGTCGCCGGGGCGTTTCGCCAGCGCCCGCAATATCCCCATGCCGGAGGGCGAGAGCACCTTGATCGCGCCGTCCACCAGCACGCAGGTGCCGCGGATGTCGACCGTGTGGCCGGCCGCCCGCACAGTGCACGAACCCAGCAGCGGGAGTTCCTCGGCGACATGACGGGCCAAGGCGCCCAATCGCATTCGCTCCGGCGATGACGTCGGCACGCCCTTTCGGATCAACGGTTTGGAGGTCACCGGGCCGACGCACATCGCGTGCACGTCGGTGCGCAGGGCCCCCAGCAGTTGGTCTTCGACGTCGAGCTCGCGGCTGCGCTCCAGCACGGCCGCGGCCGCGGGCGCCGACGTGAAGGTGACCGCGTCGAACTGCCGGCCCGCGATCCCCATCACGAGCTGATCGAACGTGCCGCCCAACGGTGTTGGCTTCCACCGGTACACCCGGACGGGCACGACGTCGGCCCCCGCCAGCCGCAGGCCGCCTAGAAACTCCGGGAAGGGATCCCACGCATCGGCGGCGCCGTGCAGTTGGACCGCCACCCGCGCCCCCGATACCCCCGACTTCTGCAGGTATTCCAGCACTTCCTGCGAGGATTCGGAATCCGGTGACCATTCCTCGTGCAGGCCCGCGGCGCGCAGCGCCCCGGTAGCCTTCGGGCCGCGCGAGACGATCCGCGCGTTCGACAAAGCGTCGAGCAGCGGGCTGACCAACCCCCAGCCTTCGGCCGCGGCCAGCCAGCCGCGGAACCCGATGCCGGTGTGCGCGACCAAGATGTCGGGCGGCTCGGCGATCAACGCCTCGGTGTTTCTGTGCAGTTCGTCATCGTCGGGCAGGGCGATCATGTTGATCGCCGGCGCGCTGCACACCTCGGCGCCTTGGCGGCTGAGCAGCGCGCAAAGCTCCTCGGAACGCCGACTCGAGGTCACCGCGATGCGGTAACCCGTCAGCGGCGGGGAGTCGGGCTGGCCCATATTTCCTGTGTATGCCTGTCAGATTTCCGTTGCGTTACCCGGCAATTGCTTGCGCATTGCCCACAATGAGGCTGCGCTCACACGCGGGCCAGCGCGGCTGCCGTCTCACTGCCCGCGTCGACGGGCAGCGCCGGACGGCGCGCGTACACCAGCCAGGTGACGAGTCCGGCCACCACGTAGGAACCGAGGAACGCCCAATACGCGGACGTCTCCGTCCCGGTGGCGAGGTAGGACTGGCGCAGCGCGAGGTTGATGCCCACGCCGCCGAGCGCGCCGACCGCCGAGCAGACGCCGATCAGCGATCCCGCCCTGGCGCGCGCCCAGTGCCTGCGCTCCGCCTCACCCATCGCGAGCTCCCGGCTGCGCGCCTCGTAGACCGACGGGATGAGCTTGAACACCGAGCCGTTGCCCATCCCGGACAGGACGAACAGCACCATGAACCCGGCGACGTAGCCGACCATGCTGGTCGAGCGACCCCCGCCGTTGTGGTCGTCGAACGTGCTGATGACGACGAGCAATCCGGCGGCCAAAGTCATGCCGGCGAGCACACCGAGCGTGACCCGGCTGCCGCCCTTGCGGTCGGCCAACCGGCCGCCGTAGATCCGGGCCAGAGAGCCCAGCAGCGGCCCGACGAAGGCCACCTGCGCGGCGTGCAGCGCCGCGTGTTTGGCCGTTTCGCCGTTGGCCAGAAAGTTGACCTGCATCACCTGGCCGAAGGCGAACGCGAACCCGATCCAGGAACCGAAGGTGCAGATGTAGAGGAGCGAGATCACGTAGGTGTCGCGCTCGAAAAGGATCGAGCGCATCGTGTTGAGCTCGGTGCCGTGGCCGACGTTGTCCATCAGGAGCGCCGCCGCGACCCCGACCGCCGCGAGCATCACCAGGTAGACCGCGCACACCCAGTACGGCGCCTCGTGTCCCGCCGTGGCGAGCACCAACAGCCCGACGAGCTGGATCACCGCCACCCCGAGGTTGCCGACGCCGGCGTTGACGGCCAGCGCCGACCCTTTGAGCCGCTGCGGGTAGAAGGCGTTGACGTTGGCGAGCGAGGCCGCGTAGTTGCCGCCGCCCAGCCCGGTCAGCGCGGCGCACACCACGAACGGCCACAGCGGCAGACCGGGATTGGCCAACAACACGATCGTGCCTGCCGTCGGGATCAGCAGCACGAACGCCGAGAAGGCGGTCCAGTTGCGGCCGCCGAAGGCGGCGATGCCCAGCGTGTAGGGGATCCGGGCCAGGCCGCCGACCAGGGTTGCGA
>NZ_LZJJ01000419.1:0-7244 GCF_001667625.1 Mycobacterium sp. E1715 | reverse complement strand
CCGCGCCCGCGACGTAGGACAAGACATTCACCGGGCCACCACCAGCACGACGAGCACGCCGAGCGCGCCGTAGGCCAGATAAAGGTGCACGCTGCCGGTGTGGGCGCGCCGGGCCACATCCGCCGCGACCTCGACCGCTCGGATCACCGGGGTATAGCAGCGTTCCTCGATGGCATCGACGATTCTGGTCCGGTAGGTGATTTTTTCGGCCAGATATTGCGATTCGGCGCTGTGCGTGACTTCGATGTCGGTGTCGGGGCGCAGGACGTCGTCGAACACCCGTTGCAACGGCTCGGCGAACGACGTTGCGGTGTACTGCATTCGCGCGGTGAGATCCTCCGCGCCGCAAGCCCACAGCGGCAACGTGGCGGCCGACGGGCGACGGCCGCGGCGCCAGAGCGTCAGCATCGCCGCGGTCACCGTGGCCACCACGACACCGACGGCGATCGCGCCCGGGGCGATCGACCCCTGCAGGCCGGGCAGCCGCACCACGGCCCCGAGACCGGTGAATCCGATTGCGCGGGCGGCCGGTAGCGCGGCGACCGCTTGGCGCAGCGCGGGTGCGATGACCGCGGGCGCCACCGCCATCGTCAGGCAGGCCGCCGCAGCGATTGCCATGGCGGCCAGCATCGTGGGTGGCGCCTCTCGGGCGTCCGCGGCCTGATCGGAACGCGGCCGCGCCAAGAACCCGATGCCGAACGCCTTGACCATCGCCGCCACGCCCAGACCCGTGGTGAGCGCGACCACCCCCACCGCCAGCGGCGTGGTCAACGCCAAGACGGCGGAATGCCCTCGGGCCGTGTGGATCAGCGACTGCACCAGCAGCCACTCGCTGACGAACCCGGCCCCCAGCGGCAACCCCGACGCCCCGAGCGCGGCGACCGCGAACAGGCTGGTCGTCGCCGGCATCCGGCGGGCCAGGCCGCCCAGCCGGTCGAGGTCGCGCAGCCCGGTCGCGGCCAATACCGATCCCGCGGCGAGGAAACCGAGGCACTTGAAGGCCGCATGCGCAACGAGGTGCAGCATGGCCGCCGCGGTGGCGATCGCGGCCGGCCCGCTTGCGCCGGTGGCCGCGAACAGGGTGGCGGCGCCAAGGGCCAGCGTGATCAGCCCGAGGTTCTCGGTGGTCGAATAGGCAAGCAGCCGTTTGAGATCCGTGGCCACCGAGGCCTGCACCACGCCGTAGAGGGCCGACACCCCGCCGACGACCATCAGGGCCAGACCCCACCAGCGAGGCCCGGGCCCGAGCAGCTGCAAATCGAAGCGACAAACGCCGTAGACGCCGAGGTTGATCATCGCCGCGCTCATCAGCGCCGACACCGGGCTCGGCGCCTCCGGGTGGGCCCGAGGCAGCCAGGCGTGCAGCGGCACCAGGCCGGCCTTCGAGCCGAACCCCGCCAGTGTCAACAGGAACACCGCGGTCTGCGCGCCCTGCGGTATCCGGTGCAAGTCGGCGAACCGGTCTGCGCCGCCCTCCGCCGTCAACACCATCAGGCCGACCAGAATCGCCACAAACCCCAACTGCGTCATCACCGCATACACCAACGCGGCGGAGCGAACCTGCGGGCGGGTGTGGTTCGCCAGCACCAGAACCAACGACGCCACCGCCATCAACTCCCACGCCAACAGGAACGTGGTGATCGACGCCGCCGCGGGCACCAGCAGCATCGCCGCGATGAACACGGGCAACACCGCCAGCGTCACCGGGCCCACCCGCTCGCGCCGGGCATAGCCAATCGTGTACAGCCCGACCGCGACGGCGACCGCCCCCGTGAGCGCCATGAAGAACCCGCCCAGCGGATCGAGGCTCAATTGGACCCCGGCCAGCGGCAGCAACCAACCGATGCGGACGTCGCGCGCCGATCCGAACATCCCCACGGCGCCCGCCCATAACCCGCCAGCGCCCAGCAGCGAGGTCAGCAGGCCGGCCCAGATTGATCCGGAGCCGTTGCGGGCCAGCGTGTTTGGCTCGGGCGCCGCTCGGGTCGTCAGCACTGCGGTCACCTGCCGGTCACCGACCGCAGCGCCGCGACGATCTGGCTCGGTGTCGGCGGGCATCCCGGGATCTCCACGTCCACCCCCACCATTTCGCCGACCGCGCCGGCCACGCCGTAGGCGTCGGCGAAGACCCCTCGGTTGATGGCACAGTCACCACACGCGATCACCCGACGCGGCAAAGGGGTCGCCTCGAGCGTGACACGCAGCGGGTCGGCCATGTTGTGCGTTACGACGCCGGTCACCAGGAGCGCATCCGCATGTCGCGGGGAGGCCACCAGGCGGGCGCCGAACCGCTCGGCGTCATAAACCGGCCCGAACGCGCCCGCGATCTCCACCTCGCACCCATTGCACGACCCCGCGTCGACGTGCCGGATCTGAAGTGAGCCGCGCACCCCGGCGGGCGGCGTGGTCACCGGCTCCGGCGCTGGTGGCGCGGGTTCGGCGATCCGGCCGACGCGCACGGCTTTGCTGATCCAGCCCATGCGCGCTACCCCGCGCCGCCGGCGCGCAGGCCTTCCAGCATCGCCACGCGGTCGCTGAGCACCCCGGTGAGCACCTTGCGCGCCACCATGAGCAGTTCGGCGATGTCCGGGGAGGCGATCGAGTAGATCATCGTGTTGCCGTCCCGCAGCGCGTCGACGACGCCGGCCCGGCGCAGGACGCCGAGCTGCTGCGAAAGGTTCGAAGCCTCGAGCCCCACCTCGGGCAACAGTTCGGCGACCGACTTCTCTCCCGTCACGAGCAGCTCCAGGATCCTGATACGCGCGGGGTGCCCCAGCGTCTTGAAGAACTCCGCTTTGAGCTTGTAGAGCGGCTCCGTCACGATAAGTCTCCTGAAGGCAGCAAAGTTTCTAGGGTTTAACGATTGAAGAATTTATCATATGGTGCTGCGCTTCTCACCTCGGGCGGTCAGGCCCGAACTCAATCGCCGGCGAGGAATGACTCGACGGCGCCGCGATACACCTGCGGCGCTTCGTCGTGAACCAGATGCCCGGCTTCCGGAACCCTTAAATACTTTGCGACAGAGCTCATTTCGGCCATTTCTCGCATCTGCCCCGGCGGGGTGACCGAGTTGCCGGCCTCGATGAGCAGCGCCGGGGCGCGCACCGCCCGCCACTGCTCCCAGTAGTCGCGGGTGCCCCATTCGGCGGCGACCTCGATCCAGCGCGCGGGGTGCCCGTGCAGGCGCCAACCGGTGGCGGTGCGGTCGAAGGCCTCCAGAAAATACTGCCCGGCAACGGGGCCGAACTCGTCGTATACGCGCTGTGCGGAGTCGAATTCGACCGGCAGGGCGTGCAGCCACGGCTCCCAGGGGCCGGTCGTGCGCCCGCGGAAGTCCGGCGCCATGTCCTCGAGCACCAGCGCGGAAACCAGTTCCGGACGCTCCGCGGCCAGACACCACGAGTGCAGGGCACCCATCGAATGCCCGACCAGCGTGACCGGCGTGCCCAGTGCGCTCACCGCGTCGGCCAGGTCGGCCACGAACCGTTCGGTGCTGATCGGGTGCGGGTCGTCGACGCCGCGGCCCCGATGCCACAAGGCGTCGTAGGTGTACACCGCGCCCAGCGCGGTCAGCCACGGCAGCTGCCTCGACCACGTGGTGCCCCGGCCCATCAGGCCGTGCACCAGCACCAACGGCTCGCCCCGCCCGCCGCGGCAAGTCAGCAGATCACCGGCCATGTCACCATCCTGCGTGCCCCGCCCTGCAGTTGGACAGGCCGGGCGAAGGGGTAGCCTAGCGGCATGTCGCCAGTGGTGAAGATCAACGCAATCGAAGTACCCGCCGACGCCGGACCCGAGCTGGAGAAGCGGTTCGCACACCGGGCGCACGCGGTCGACAACCAGCCCGGCTTCCTCGGGTTTCAGTTGCTGCGCCCGATCAAGGGCGAGAACCGCTACTTCGTCGTGACCCAGTGGGAGTCCGAAGAGGCATTTCAGGCGTGGGCGCAGGGGCCCGCGATTCAGGCCCACGCCGGCGAGCGGGCCAACCCGGTGGCGACCGGGGCGTCGCTGCTGGAATTCGAGGTTGTGATGGACGTTGCCGGCAACAAGCAGGGTGGCTAGCGGGTTCTCGGCCCGGCGCCGCGCGGTGGCGTTGAGTGCCGCCGCCGCATTGGTAGTCACGTTCGCGCCCGGTTGCGCAACCTCCCCCTCACCGCAGGCGAACGCGGCCAATCCCGGGCGGCAGATCGACGTACGAACGCCACCCGGTATCCGGGCCCAGCAGACGCTGGACATGCTCAACTCGGACTGGCCCATCGGCCCGGTTGGGGTCGGCACGCTGGCCGCACCGGACATGGTCAAGTCGGCGCAGACCACGATGGAGGGCCTGTGGTGGGACCGCCCGTTCACCCTCGACGGCGTGGATCTGGGCGCCAGCAGGGCCACCCTGCACCTGACGTCGTCCTACGGTGCGCGCCAAGACATCCGGATACACACCGACGACGGCGGGTGGGTCGATCGGTTCGACCTCGAGACGCAGGCGCCGAAGATCGATTCGTGGCACGACATCGACGCGGTGTTGAGCAAGACGGGGGCCCGCTATTCCTACCAGGTCGCCAAGGTGGACAACGGGCACTGTGACCCCGTGGCTGGGACCAATACCACCGAATCCTTGCCGCTCGCTTCCATTTTCAAGCTGTACGTGCTGCACGCCGTGGCGGGCGCCATCAAGGACGGAACGATCTCCTGGGATGATCGGCTGACCGTCACCGACAAGAGCCGCGCGGTGGGCTCGTCCGGTTTGGCTCTGCCCGCCGGAGCGCAGGTTTCGGTCCGAACGGCCGCCGAGAAGATGATCGCGACCAGCGACAACATGGCCACCGACCTGTTGATCGGAAGGCTGGGCACCCACGCGATCGAGCAGGCGCTGGTCACGGCGGGCCACCACGACCCGGCGAGCATGACGCCGTTCCCCACGATGTACGAGCTGTTCTCGGTCGGCTGGGGTAAGCCGGACCTGCGCACTCTGTGGCAACACGGGTCGCCGCAAGTCCGCGCCCAACTGCTTGCCCAGGCGAATGCGACTCCCTACGAACCGGATCCGACCCGCGCCCACACGCCGGCGTCGTCCTACGGTGCGGAGTGGTACGGCAACGCGGAGGACATCTGCCGGATCCACGCGGCGCTGCAGGCCGACGCCGTCGGCGCGGCCGCCCCCGTCAGGCAGATCCTCTCCGCGGTGTCGGGCATCCAGCTGGACCGCGACGTCTGGCCCTACATCGGCGCGAAAGCCGGTGGCCTGCCGGGTGATCTGACCTTCAGCTGGTACGCCGTCGACAAGACGCAGCAGCCGTACGTGGTCAGCTTTCAACTCAACTGGCCACGCGACCACGGGCCCAACGTGACCGGGTGGATGCTGCAGGTCGCCAAGCAGGCCTTCGCGCTGATCGCACCGCGCTGATCGTCACCCTCCAGCCACCGCTAGCCGGCTTGCGACCCAGGGGACAGCTCTCCCACAACGGCGACGAGCGCGTCGGCGCCCTCCCAGTTCAGCAGATGGCCGGCGTCCGGCACCGTGACGAGCCGTGCGCCGGGTATCCCGGCGGCGAGCCGTCGAGAGTGAATGGGCGGGGTGCTGCGATCGGCTGAACCGACCATGACAACCGTCGGAATCGAAATCTCCCCCAGGCGGGGGTAACGGTCCTCCCGCCCGAACGCCCGTAGGATCGGCGTCAGGGGCCCATGCTCGCGCATGTGTTTGTCGAAGAACTCGATGAACACCGAAATCATTGCCGGGGAGGGGCTTTTCCCGCATTGCGCCGCGCCGAAAAGCACCCCGCCGACCCGCGTTCGCACCAGCCAGCCCATGAGCCCCGACCTCATCAGCGGGATCTGCAGCCTGTTTTGCGGCGCACCGTCGTTGATCCGGCCCGCCCATGTCGCGAACAACACCAATCCCCGCAGCCGGCCGGAGACGTCCTCGTGGTCGAGCACCGCACGGACGGCGACGAAGCCGCCCATGGAGTGGGCTACCAGGACGCCATCCTCGACGTCGAAGTGCCGCAGGATGGACGCATAGTCCTCGGCCATGGGCGCGGACCCCACGCCGGCCGAACCAAGCGTGGAGCTACCGTGTCCTCGTTGGTCGAAGGCGATGAGGCGGTAGCCCCGGGCCAACAGCTCATCCCAGACGATGTTCCACTCCCCGAGCGTGCCGCCGTAGCCGTGCGCGAAAACGACGGCGGGCCCCGCGCCGGCGGTAATGGCGCGCAGCACGGTCCCGTCGGCTCGGCTGATGAAGTGCTGCTCGCCGCGCTGTTCGGTGGCGAGGCGCTCACGAGGATAGGGATCGGGATTGTTCTCGATCCGCGCGACGACCGATTGGGCGGCATAGCGAGCGGCCAGGGCGAGAAGCCCGGACAGCGTTACGGCGCCGACCGGCTTCGTCAGGGCGCGGGTCACCACGGGCCGCCTCTCCGTCGAGCGGGATTTCGGAGACTGTCTTCGAACTATTGAGGCTCCCAGATCTTGCCCGGCCGGACAACACGTGGTTCAACGACGCTTACGCAGTGGATGCGTTGCGACGCTGGCTGATTCCGGTGGCAACCGGTTACTCGTCGATACGTTGCGGGGAGCGACCGGCCCGGTAGGCGGGCTAGTTGTTGGATGGTGGTGGTTGGGGTTGGAAGGGTTGGTACCACCACCAGTCGGCGCGCTCGCCGGTGGGTCCCGGGCAGGGGGCGACCGGGGGTGGGGGCTTTGTCGGTGGCCGCGCCAGCGATCCGGGCCTCAGTGTTCGGCCGGCCTGATCGGTGACGGTCATCGTGCGTGCGGGTCCGGCGATGGTGATGACGCCACGATGATGGGCCCGGTGGTGATACGGGCAGACCAGCACGAGGTTGGTCAGCTCGGTGGGTCCGCCGTCTTCCCAGTGCCGGATGTGGTGGGCGTGCAGGCCGCGGGTGGCGCCGCAGCCGGGAACCGCGCAGCTGCGGTGGCGGTGCTCGAGCGCGCGGCGCAGTCGCCGGCTGATCAGGCGGGTGGTTCGGCCGGCGCCGATGACCTCGCCCTGGCGTTCGAACCACACTTCGCCGGTGGCGTCGCAGGTCAGGTAGCGGCGTTCGGCGTCGGTGAGCAGCGGACCCACGTGCAGTGCCGCAGTGTGCTTTTCAGCGTCGACGTGCACCACCACGGTGGTGTGCTGCCCGTGCGGGCGGCGGGTCGCCTCCGCGTCCCACCCGGCCTCGACCAGGCGCATGAACGCCTCGACGCTGCCCGGCAGGGGCGGCGCGCTGTCTGACGCT
>NZ_LZJJ01000418.1:0-1891 GCF_001667625.1 Mycobacterium sp. E1715 | reverse complement strand
GCCCACAGGCAGACGAACATTCCGGCGGACCGCTCAGTCCGCCTCGATGCGCATCATGTTGGAGAATCGCCCGACGAAAACCGGCGGGTAGGGGCCCACCCCGGCGCCGCTCATCCACTCGGCCGCCGCGTCGGGGTGCTCGATCCACCGCCGCGCGCTCTCCTCGTCGGGCGATTCTCCAACATGATGCGCATCGAGGCGGACTGAGCGGTCCGCCGGAATGTTCGTCTGCCTGTGTAACGGAGTCACCAGCCAAACGGTGACCGAGGCGCTGCAAGCCGGGGCCTGCACGACCAAGGAGGTCGCGGCAGCCTGTGGGGCGGGCGCCGACTGCGGGCGCTGCCGGCGAACCGTCCAGGCGATGCTGCGATCGTCGGATCCGAACGGCGCTGCCACCCGGCCGCGGTCTTAGCGGCGAACGCTGCCGTCCGGCGACATCGGCTGGACGAGTTCGACGAGCAGGGGCGGGATTTCGAGCCGCGGCAGCACCACCTCGACGAGCACCATGCTGTCCCGGTGCGCCGCGGCGGCGGTCAGGGCGTCGTCGAGCTCACCGTACGTCTGCACCCGGAACGCCAGGTGATCGGCGACGCCCAGCGCGTTGGGGATGTCGGTCCATTTCCAGTTCACGATGTCGTTGTAGGGCGCCGTTTCCCCGTGGATCGCCCGTTCGACGGTGTAGCCGTCGTTGTTGACCACCACGATGACCGGTGACAGCCCTTCGCGCGAAAAGTTGCCGAGCTCTTGGACGGTCAGTTGCGCGGCACCGTCACCGATCAGCAGCACCGTCCGCCGGTCCGGATGTGCCACCCCGGCACCCAGCGCCGCCGGCAGCGTGTATCCGATTGAGCCCCAAAGCGGTTGGCCGATGAACGTCACGCCCTGGGGCAGGCGGTGGTCGGCCATGCCGTAGAACGAGGTGCCCTGGTCGGCGAGGACTACGTTGCCCGGTGTCAGGGCCACGCAGAGGCGGTCCCACAGCATCTCCTGCGTCAGCGGTTGATCGCGTGGCGGTGGCGGGGGCAGGGCCTCGGCGGGCGGCGACGCCACGGGCGGCGACGTGATCGCGCGGCGGGTCAAAATGGTGGCCAACGCCTCGAGCGCGGCGCCCATCTCCAGCGGAGCGAAGACCTCACCGGCCACGGTGGTCTGGTACTGCGCGACGTCGATGGTGCGCGCCGGGTCGATCCGCTGGCTGAAGAAGCCGCTGACCATGTCGGTGAACACCACGCCGGCGGTCACCAGAACCGGCGCCTCTTCGATCGCGGTGCGCACCGCCGGGACGCTGGCAGACCCGGCGTAAATGCCCAAGTAGTGGGGTGAGCTTTCGTCGAGGAGGCTCTTACCCCACATCAGCGTCGCGTAGGGCACCACGTCGGCCGCCAGCAACGCCTCGAGTTCTTTGACCACCTGCAACCGGTGCACTAGCAAGTCGGCCAGCACCGTCAGCTGGTGGTCACCGATGAGTTCGGCGGCGGCCTCGACGAACAGTGAAAGCGCGCGCGGGCTGGTGCCGCCGGTGTAGCGGGGCAGCGGGTCCGCGGGCGGTTCGGTGGGGAAGCGGGCCACGTCGGTGGTCAGCAGGATGTACCCGGGCCGCTTCTGCTCGCGCACCTCGGACAGCACCCGGTCGATCTCGCGGCGGGCGGTCGCGGGCATCAGGTTGGCTTGGGCACAGGTGATCTCGCGACTGACGCGCAAGAAGTGCTCGAAGTCTCCGTCGCCGAGCGAGTGGTGTAGCGCGCGCCGGGTGCCCTGCGCGTCCTTGGACGGGCCCCCGACGATGTGCACGACGGGCACCTGCTCGGCATAGCTGCCCGCGATCGCGTTGGCCGCCGACAGTTCGCCCACGCCGAAAGTCGTTACCACCGTGGACATTCCGCGCAGCCGG
>NZ_LZJJ01000417.1:0-23272 GCF_001667625.1 Mycobacterium sp. E1715 | reverse complement strand
CCGCTGATGAAGTGCTCGGACTCCGGGGCCGAATAGGCCCGGGAATAGGCGTCGGTCTGGCCCGTCTGGTCGGCCTCCGGCTCGGCGCCGTCGTCGAACGGTTCGAGCTCGTCGTCCGCCGTGGCTTCGTGGGCGTTCGCGGGCTCGTCGGCGGAATCCGGTTGGTGGGGAGCCTCGTTCACGGAATCGGGTTCCTCAGGTTCCCATTCCGGGGGTTTCGGCCCACTCATCTCTGCCTGCCCTGTCCGACTGCCTCACCAGCGCGCGGGGCCCCGCGGCCATACCGTTGCGCGCGCGCTTGAGAAATTGTCAATTGCCTGGGCAAAACACTACCGAACGCAGGGGGGCAAAGAAGTCTTGGCGAAGCGGCCACAGATCACGTGATCTGATTGTGACCTTTATGGATACGAATCAGTGCTTCTCGGGACCGACGTAGTACTCGAAGACCAATCCCGCGACCGACGCGAGGACGAACATCACGCCCGCGGCGATCAGCCACGGCAGCCACAACGCGATACCGACAGCGGAAACCGAGGCCGACAACGCGATCAGGATCGGCCACCAGCTGTGCGGGCTGAAGAAGCCCAATTCACCTGCTCCGTCGCTGATCTCGGCGCCTTCGTAGTCCTCGGGCCGGGTGTCGATGCGACGCGCCACGAACCGGAAGAAGGTGGCCACGATCAACGCCAGGCCACCGGTCAGCGCCAGCGCGGTCGTGCCGGCCCACTCCTCGCCGCCGGTGGCGAAAAGCGCTGTCAGCACGCCATAAAGCACCGCAACCAAAATGAAAAACCCGGCGACGAATTCGAAAAGCCTGGCTTCAATATGCATTTGGTGTCCTAACCTACTGGCTTCCGGCCAACTGACCGCGCTTGGTGTCGAACGGGTGGGTGGTCACCGCGAGCGGCGCCTGACCGATCGCCTGCAATGCCTGCGCGTTGCTCTTACCGTCGATCCGCTGCTGCAGGTAAGCCTTGAAGTCGTTGGGCGGCACCACCCGAACCTCGAAGTTCATCATCGAGTGATACGTGCCACAGAACTCGGCGCAGTGCCCGACGAAAGCCCCGGCCTTGCTGATGTCGTCCACCTGGAAGACGTTCACCGAGTTGTTCGCCTCGGCGTTGGGGATCACGTCGCGCTTGAACAGGAACTCGGGCACCCAGAACGTGTGGATGACGTCGGCCGAGGCCAACCGGAACTGAATGCGCTTGCCGGTCGGCAACACCAGCACCGGGATCTCGTCGCTGGTGCCCAGGATCTCGACCTTGTCGAAGTTCAGGTAGGTGCGGTCCGAGGTGTTGAGCCCGCGGACCGGTCCGACGAGCTCCTCACCGTGCGCGTCCTTGCCCTCGGGCTTGGAGACCATCGCGTTCTTGCGCGCCTGATCGACACCGTCGTAGGTCAGCGTGCCGTCCTTGAAGTCGACGCGCTGGTAGCCGAACTTCCAGTTCCACTGGAAGGCGGTGACGTCGACCACCACCTCCGGGTCCTTGTCGACGTGCAGCATCTTCTCCTGCACCACGACCGTGAAGTAGAACAGCACCGAGATGATCAGGAACGGCGTCACCGTGAGCACCAGCTCCAGCGGCATGTTGTAGCCGAACTGGCGCGGCAGCTCGGTGTCGGTGGCCTTCTTGCGGTGGAAGGCCGACGCCCAGAAGATCAAGCCCCACACGATCACCCCGACGACCAGAGAGGCGATCGTCGCCCCGACCCACAGCTCGCGGTTGATCTGGGATTGCGGGGTGATGCCCTTGGGCCAGCCGAGGCCCAGCACGTCCGACCAGCTGCATCCGCTCAGGGTGACCGCCAACACGCCGAACGTCGCGGCCAGCGCCAGCGGCCGCAGACGACGGGACCGACCCCGCCGAACGCCCCCGGAACGGCGGCCAGAAAGGCTGTCAAACCTGCCCTGCGACAAACGTTGCGAACGGGCCTGCTCGCGAGGTGTCACGTTGGCGCCTCCTGCTCGGATATCGAATACTACGCAGCGTAGACCACGCCGCTGACCCGAGCGACGAAACCCCGGCCCACCGGCCCCGCACGACGTGCCGGGTGCGACCGCCACGGGCGTGCCCGGAGTGCGGCATACTGGGGCGCCGTGTGTGGTCTGCTGGCGTTTGTCGCCGCCCCGGACGGTGCCGGCGCCGACGCCGCCGCCCGGGCCGACGGTGCGATCGCCCGCGCGTCGCATCTGATGCGCCACCGCGGCCCCGACGAGCCGGGCACCTGGACCGACCCGGGCGCCGACGGGGCCGTCGTGTTCGGCTTCAACCGGCTGTCGATCATCGACATCGCGCATTCGCACCAGCCGCTGCGGTGGGGTCCGCCGGAGGCGCCCGACCGCTACGTGCTGGTGTTCAACGGCGAGATCTACAACTACCTCGAGCTGCGCGACGAGCTGGCCACCGCGCACGGCGCCGCCTTCGCCACCGACGGCGACGCCGAGGCCATCGTCGCCGGATACCACTACTGGGGCGCCGACGTGCTCACCCGGCTACGCGGCATGTTCGCCTTCGCCCTGTGGGACACCGCCACGCTCGAATTGTTCTGCGCCCGAGACCCATTCGGCATCAAGCCGCTCTTCATGGCGACCGGCGCCGGGGGCACCGCGGTGGCCAGTGAGAAGAAATGCCTGCTGGACCTCGCCGAACTGGTCGGGTTCGACACCGGGATCGATCAGCGGGCCGTGCAGCACTACACCGTGCTGCAGTACGTGCCCGAGCCCGAGACGCTGCACCGCGGGGTGCGCCGGCTCGAATCGGGCTGCTACGCGCGGATCACGGCCGGGCGGCCGCCGGAGGTCACCCGCTATTTCGTGCCGAGGTTCGCCGCGGTGCCGATGAGCCGGGACACCGAACAGGTCCGCTACGACGAGATCACCGCGGTGCTCGAGGACTCGGTGGCCAAGCACATGCGCGCCGACGTCACCGTCGGGGCGTTTCTGTCCGGCGGCATCGACTCCACCGCGATCGCGGCGCTGGCCATCCGGCACAACCCCAAGCTGATCACCTTCACCACCGGTTTCGAGCGGGAGGGTTTCTCCGAGATCGACGTCGCGGTGGCCTCCGCCGAGGCGATCGGCGCCCGCCACATCGCAAAGGTGGTGCACCCGGACGAATTCGTCGCGGCCCTGCCCGAAATCGTCTGGTATCTCGACGAACCGGTGGCCGACCCCGCGCTGGTGCCGCTGTTCTTCGTCGCCCGTGAGGCCCGCAAGCACGTCAAGGTGGTGCTGTCCGGGGAGGGGGCCGACGAACTGTTCGGCGGCTACACGATCTACCGGGAACCGTTGTCGCTCAAGCCGTTCGACTACCTGCCGCGGCCGCTGCGGCGGTCGATGGGCAAGGTGTCCAAGCCGCTGCCGGAGGGGATGCGGGGCAAGAGCCTGCTGCACCGCGGCTCGCTGACCCTCGAGGAGCGCTATTACGGCAACGCCCGCAGCTTCTCCGACGCCCAGCTGCGCGACGTGCTGCCCGGCTTCCGCGAGGAATGGACCCACACCGACGTCACCGCTTCGGTGTACGCACAGTCGAAGGGCTGGGACCCGGTGGCGCGCATGCAGCACATCGACCTGTTCACCTGGCTGCGCGGCGACATCCTGGTCAAGGCGGACAAGATGACGATGGCCAACTCGCTGGAGCTGCGGGTGCCGTTCCTGGATCCCGAGGTGTTCGCCGTCGCCTCGCGGCTGCCCGTCGAGGCCAAGATCACCCGCACCACCACCAAGTACGCGCTGCGGCGGGCGCTTGAGCCCATCGTTCCCGCGCACGTGCTGCACCGGCCCAAGCTCGGGTTCCCGGTGCCGATCCGGCATTGGCTACGCGCCGGCGAATTGCTGGACTGGGCCTACGGGTTGGTGGCGTCCTCGCAGGCCGGTCACCTCGTCGACCTGCCGGCCATAGGGCGCATGCTCGACGAGCACCGCAACGGCGTCAGCGATCACAGCCGCCGGCTGTGGACGCTGCTGATCTTCATGCTCTGGCACGCGATCTTCGTCGAACACAGCGTGGTGCCGCAGATCAGCGAGCCGGTCTACCCCGTCCAGCTCTGAGGGTTCTGCCGCCGGCGCATCCCCCAGCGCTGGGCCGTCGGCTTTACGAAGAGCGTGCGATGAGGGCTTCGAGCGTGCGTCCTGGGCGGAGATTTCTCGAATTTCGCGCCCTCAGCGCACGCGCGAAGCCAAGAGCGCACACTCGATTAGGCGGCCAGGTTCAGGCCAGCACCGCGGCGATCTCGTTGGCCGCGTCGTCGCCGTAGGCGCCCGCCAACCGGCTCACCGCGGTCTCGCGGTTCCAGTCCCAGTTCTGCGTTCCGGTGGATTCCAGCACCAGCACGGCGACCAGCGAACCCAGCTGCGCGGAGCGTTCCAGGCTCAGGCCGGCGCTGCGTCCGGTGAGGAAGCCCGCGCGGAACGCGTCGCCGACGCCGGTGGGGTCGGTCTGGCTGGTCTCGGGCACCACGTCGACGTGGGTCGTCGTGCCGTCGGGCTCGACGATGTCGACGCCCTTGGGTCCCAGCGTGGTCACCCGCAGCCCGACCTTGCCCTGCACGTCGGCTTCCGACCAGCCGGTCTTGTTGAGCAGTAGCTCCCACTCGTAGTCGTTGGTGAACAGGTAGGCGGCGCCGTCGACGAGCTTGTCGATCTCGTCACCGGACAGGCGGGGCAGCTGCTGGGACGGGTCGGCGGCGAAGGCCAGGCCCAGCTTGCGGCACTCCTCGGTGTGCACCACCATCGCGTCGGGGTCGTTCGCCCCGATGATCACCAGGTCCGGCTCGCCGATGGACGACACCACGTCGGCGAGCTTGATGTTGCGGGCCTCCGACATCGCGCCGGGGTAGAACGACGCGATCTGGGCCATGTCCTCGTCGGTGGTGCAGGTGAAGCGCGCGGTGTGGGCCGTCTTCGAGATGAGCACGTTGTCGCAGTTGACGTTGTGCGACTGCAGCCAGTGCCGGTAGTCGTCGAAGTCGTCGCCGGCCGCGCCGACCAGCGCCACGTCACCGCCGAGCACGCCGATGGCGTAGGCAATGTTGCCCGCCACGCCGCCGCGGTGGATCACCAGGTCGTCGACCAGAAAACTGAGCGATACC
The DNA here is from genome assembly GCF_001667625.1 of Mycobacterium sp. E1715. Lineage (NCBI taxonomy): Bacteria > Bacillati > Actinomycetota > Actinomycetes > Mycobacteriales > Mycobacteriaceae > Mycobacterium > Mycobacterium sp. E1715. The sequence continues at coordinate 18,178 of NZ_LZJJ01000417.1, read as the reverse complement.
TTCTGCAGATGCTCAGCCAGCAGGTGTTCGGAAAACTTGCCGGGGAACCGCATCAAATTGTCGGTCGCAATCGAACCTGTCACCGCGATCGTCACGAATGTCTCCGCCCTTCGTTAGTAAGGTTATCTAGCTTACGCACGCGCCTGGACCGTTGCTGTGTCCACCGTCGGCGCGAAGCGGTGCGCTAGCCTCCCTAGGGAACTCGCTCAAGTCGCCCGGACACGATGCTCGGTCGGGGTATACCGCACCCAGCCCGTCGATACGTCCCGTCTACCACCGTAGGAGACCACGATGGCAGGTCCGCACTCGCCGAACCACACCGTCGGCGGCAGCGGACCCGAGCCAGCGGAGTCTCAGCCGCTCGAGTTTCCCGACGACCCCCGCGCCGGTGGCGCGGCTCCCGCCAATTATGCCGGGCAGGCACCGCCGCCGATGCCCTACCCGCAGCGGCGGTCCAAGCGGCGGCTGATCATCGGCCTGCTGTTGGCCGTGGCCCTGGTGGCGGCCCTGACCGTAGCGATCGTCTACGGCGTGCGCACCAACGGGGCCAACACCGGCGCCACGTTCTCCGAGGGCGCCGCCAAGACGGCGATCCAGGGGTATCTGGACGCCTTGGATCACCGCGACATCGAGGAGATCGAACGCAACGCGCTGTGCGGCATGTACGACGGCGTCCGCGACAAACGGTCCGACCAGGCGCTGGCCAAGTTGAGCAGCGACGCGTTCCGCAAGCAGTTCTCCGAGGTCGAGGTGACCTCGATCGACAAGATCGTCTACCTGTCGCAGTACCAGGCCCAGGCGCTGTTCACGATGAAGGCGTCGCCCGCGGCGGGGGGCCCGATGCGCGGTGAACTGCAGGGCATCGCCCAGCTGCTGTTCCAGCGGGGCCAGATCATGGTGTGCTCGTACGTGCTGCGCACCGGCGGCTCGTACTGAGCGGGCGTTACCCGGTCAATTGAACGAGTCGCCGCAGGCGCAGGACCCGGTGGCGTTGGGGTTGTCGATCGTGAAGCCCTGCTTCTCGATGGTGTCGACGAAGTCGATGGACGCGCCCTCCACGTACGGCGCGCTCATCCGGTCGACCGTCAACGTCACGCCGCCGAAGTCCGCGGTCAGGTCGCCGTCGAGCGTCCGGTCGTCGAAGAAGAGGTTGTAGCGCAGGCCTGCGCACCCGCCAGGCTGGACCGCGATCCGCAACGCCAGGTCATCCCGCCCCTCCTGGTCGAGCAGGGACTTTGCCTTGGTGGCGGCGGCCTCGGTCAGGATCACGCCGTGCGTCTTGGCGTTCGACTCGTTTTGCACCGTCATTGCTTCTCCTACATGCCTCTCGTTGGCTGGGTCTTCAGGCTGGGCCCGAGAAAGTCCACTAGCTCAACGGTACCTTGCAGGACCGCTATTCCCGAGTCGCGAGGCCACGACGGATGCCAGACCCATGAGCTGATTGGCCGCGTCGGCCTGCGCCAGCCGCACCGAGCCGGCGTGCTCGGCGATGGAAAGGGCGGCCATGATGCCCGCCGACCGGACCGTGGCGTTGTCCAGTCCCACCTGGCCGGCCAGCACGATCACCGGCACTCCCCGCGGCCGGGCGGCGTCGGCGAGATAGCCCACCACCTTGCCGTGCAGCGACTGCTCGTCGAACCGGCCCTCCCCGGTGACGATCAGCTCCGCCATGTCCAGGTCGTCGGCCAGGCGGGTGTGATGGGCTATGATCGCCGCGCCCGACTCGCACCGGCCGCCCAGCGCCAGCAGCCCGGCGCCGATGCCGCCGGCCGCGGCCGCGCCCGGTTCGGAGCTCACGTCGCGGCCGGCGACCGCTTCCAGGATCAGCGCCCACGCCTGCAGGCGGACCTCCAACGCGGCGACGGTGACCGTGTCCGCGCCCTTCTGCGGGCCGAAGACCCTGGCCGCACCCCAGGGCCCGAGCAGCGGGTATTCGGTGTCGGAGGCGGCGATGAGCTCCACGTTGGCCAGCTGGCGACGGGCGGAGTCCAGGCCGCCGAGTTCGGCGATCATGCCCTGCCCGCCGTCGGTGCAGGCGCTGCCGCCCAGCCCGACCACGATGCGCGTCGCCCCGGCCCGCAGCGCCTCGGCGATCAGCTGCCCCACTCCCCTGCTGTGGGCCGCCATCGCCGTCTCCGGGGTGGGCGGACCGCCCAGTAGGGCCAGGCCGCACGCCTGCGCGCATTCCAGGTAGGCGGTCGTCGTGGCGGGGTCGAACACCCACGCGGCCTCGACCATGGTGGACAGCGGACCGGACACCCGCAGCCGCCGGGCCTTGCCCAGCCGGCTGGCGAGCACCTCGACGAATCCGGGGCCGCCGTCGGACTGCGGGGCGACGATGAACCGATCGCCCGGCCGGCATCGGGTCCACCCCGTCGCGATGGCCGCGGCGGCCTCCACGGCCGTCATGCTGTCGCCGTAACAATCGGGGGCGACCAGGACGAGCATGGCCGGCAGCTGCAGACGGCCGGGAGCGAGGCCCAAAGCAGCATCATCCGAGGCCATGGTGCCGTCGTCCATCACAGGCAGCCGTTCATCACTGGTAAGAGTAGGGCCAACCGAGGCGCTGACGCAGGTCTAATAGCAAGGCATTCCAAGCCAATTCCGGGGCGGCTCATTCGCGAAGTAACCTGGCCTCTGTGAAGTTGATGGGCCGTAAGAAGGGCCAGGACGAGGACCTTGACGAGGGCGCTGCCGCGCTCGATGCCGGCGGCGCCCCCGAGACGACGTCGCGTGGCGGGCGTGGGACGAGCCCCAAGGGCCGGCCCACGCCGAAGCGCAACGAGGCGCGCCGCACCGCGCGGAAGGGTCCGGTCGCGCGCGCACCGATGACCGCGTCCGAGGCGCGGGCCCGCCGCAAATCGATGGCCGGTCCCAAGCTCAGCCGCGAAGAGCGCAGGGCCGACCGGGCCGCCAACCGCGCCAAGATGACCGATCGCCGGGAACGCATGATGGCCGGCGACGAGGCGTACCTGCTGCCGCGCGACAAGGGCCCGGTCCGGCGCTACGTGCGCGACGTGGTGGACGCCCGGCGCAACCTGCTGGGCCTGTTCATGCCGGCGACGCTGTTCTTGATGTTCGCCCTGTTCACCACCCCGCAGCTGCAGCTCTACGTCTCCCCGGCGATGCTGCTGCTGATGGCGGTGATGCTGGTCGACGGGCTGCTGCTGGGCCGCAGGGTGAGCAAGCTGGTGGACGCGAAGTTCCCGGACAACACCGAAAGCCGTTGGAAGCTGGGCCTGTACGCCGCCAGCCGGGCCTCGCAGATGCGACGGCTGCGGACCCCGCGGCCCCAAGTCAAGCGCGGCGCCGATGTCAAGTAGGCCCGCCTGAGCGCGGTGCGCACGCTGGTGCTCGGCGGGATCCGATCGGGCAAATCCCGGTGGGCCGAGGACGCCATCGCCGCGACGCTGCCGGCGGGCCGGCCGGTTTGTTATCTGGCCCCCGGCCCGGCCGGCGACGACGATGCGGGCTGGGCGGACCGCGTCGCCGAGCACCGCGGCCGCCGGCCCGGCCATTGGTCGACGGTCGAAACCGGCGACATCGCAGGCCAATTGCGCGCGGCGCCGGACACCCCGACCCTCGTCGACGACCTGGGCTCCTGGCTCACCGGCACGCTGGACCGCCACCACGGGTGGGACGGCGGGTCGGTCGCGGCGCCCATCGAAGCCATGCTCGCCGCCGTCGGCGCCTTCAACTCCACGCTGGTGCTGGTCAGCCCGGAGGTCGGGCTGACCGTCGTGCCGCCCACCGCGTCCGGGCGCCGGTTCGCCGACGAATTGGGCAGCCTCAACCAGCGCGTCGCCGAGCTCTGCGACCGGGTGGTGCTGGTGGTCGCCGGGCAGGCGGTGCCGATCAAGCCGTCGGTGACGTGATGGAGTTCGCCCCGGTGTCGCCGCCCGACGCGGGCGTCGCCGCCGCCGCCCGCGCCCGCCAGGACGAACTGACCAAGCCGCGGGGGGCGCTGGGACGCCTCGAAGACCTGTCGGTGTGGATCGCGTCGTGCCAAGGGCATTGCCCGCCAAGGCAATTCGAACGCGCCCGGGTGGTGGTGTTCGCGGGTGACCACGGTGTGGCGCGGTCCGGGGTGTCGGCCTACCCGCCGGAAGTGACCGCGCAGATGGTCGCCAACTTCGAGGCCGGCGGCGCGGCCATCAATGTGCTGGCCGACCTCGCCGGCGCGACCGTGCGCGTCGCGGACCTGGCGGTTGACGGTGACGCACCGGCGGACCGGATCGGCGCCCACAAGGTGCGGCGCGGCAGCGGCGACATCGCCGTCGAGGACGCGTTGCCCGAAGCCGAGACCCTCGCCGCGATCGCCGCGGGCCGGGCGATCGCCGACGAGGAGGTCGACGCCGGGGCCGACCTGCTGATCGCCGGGGACATGGGCATCGGGAACACCACCCCGGCCGCGGTATTGGTGGCGGCGCTGACGAACGCGGAGCCGGTCGCGGTGGTGGGCTTCGGCACCGGGATCGACGACGCCGGCTGGGCGCGCAAGACGGCCGCGGTGCGCGACGCCCTGTTCCGGACGTCGCGCGTGCTGCCGGACCCGGTGGCGTTGCTGCGCTGCGGGGGCGGCGCCGACCTTGCCGCGATGGCGGGCTTCTGCGCGCAGGCCGCGGTGCGGCGCACCCCGCTGCTGCTCGACGGGATGGCGGTGACGGCCGCCGCCCTGGTGGCCGAGCGGCTGGCGCCCAACGCCCGGCTGTGGTGGCAGGCCGGCCATCGGTCCACCGAGCCCGGTCATGCGCTGGCGCTGACCGAGCTCGGCCTCGAGCCGATCCTGGACCTGCGGATGCGGTTGGGCGAGGGCAGCGGCGCGGCACTGGCGCTGCCGGTGCTGCGCGCCGCGGCGGCGACGCTGTCGTCGATGGCCACATTCACCCAGGCCGGCGTGTCCGATCGGGCCGCTCCCCCGCCGTGATGCGTTCGCTGGCAACGGCTTTCGCGTTCGGCACGGTCCTGCCCGTCCCCCGTTCGCGCGATGCCGCGATGGGCCGCGGCGCCATGACGGCGCTGCCCGTGGTGGGCGCGGGCCTTGGTGCGCTCGCCGCCGCGGTGACGTGGGGCGGGGCTCACGCGTTCGGGCCGTCCTCTGCGCTCTCGGGCCTGCTCGCGGTCGCGGCGCTGCTGTTGGCGACCCGCGGCCTGCACATCGATGGTGTCGCCGACACCGCCGACGGGTTGGGCTGTTACGGGCCGCCCGAGCGCGCCCTGGCGGTGATGCGCGACGGGTCGACCGGCCCTTTCGGCGCGGCGGCCGTCGCCTTGACGGTCACGCTGCAGGGGCTGGCGTTCGCGGCGCTCGGGGCGGCGGGCAGGCCGGGGCTCACCGGCATCGCCGTGGCGGTCGCCGCCGGCCGGGTGGCCGCGGTGGTGGCCAGCCGACGGTCGGTGCCGGCGGCCGCGGGCAGTGCGCCGGGGGCGGGGTCGCGGGCAGCCAGCCGGTGGCCGTCGCGGCCGGCTGGGTCGCCGCGCTGCTGGTCGCCGCGCTGGCGGCCGGACCGCGGGCGTGGCAGGGGCCGGTGGCGGTGCTGGCGGGCCTGGTCTGCGGCGCGGTGCTGGTGCGGCATTGCGTGCGCCGATTCGGCGGCATCACCGGCGACGTGCTGGGCGCGGCGATCGAGCTGACCACGACGGTGAGCGCCGTGGCGCTCGCCGGGCTGGTGCGGTTCTAGCGGGCGAGCGCCCGGCTCGCCGGCGAGTGTGAAGTTATCTTCACCCTCGCGGCCGAACGTGAAACCAACTCCACGGCCGACGACCCGGCGAGGGCCTAGCCCAGCCGCGCCATCCAGCCGTGGGTGTCGGCGAACGTCCCGCGCTGGATCCCGGTCAGCGTGTCGCGCAGCGCCATCGTCACCTCGCCCGGCTGGCCGTCGGCGACGGTGAAGTCGGTGTCGCCGTACTTCACCTTCGAGACCGGGGTGATGACGGCGGCGGTACCGCACGCGAACACCTCGGTGATCTCGCCGGCGGCGGCCTTCTTCTGCCATTCGTCGATGTCGATCTTGCGTTCCTCGACCGAGAAACCGGCGTCAATTGCCAACTGCAGCAACGAATCCCGGGTGATCCCCGGCAACAGCGAACCGGACAGCTCCGGGGTGACCAACCGCGCCGACCCGCCGCTGCCGAACACGAAGAAGATGTTCATGCCGCCCATCTCCTCGACGAAGCGCCGTTCGACGGCGTCCAGCCACACCACCTGGTCGCACTGGTGGGCGGCGGCCTCGGCCTGCGCCAGCAGCGAGGCGGCGTAGTTGCCGCCGAACTTGGCCGCGCCGGTGCCGCCCGGGCTGGCTCGCACGTAATCCGTCGACACCCAGACGGTGACGGGGTTGATGCCGCCCTTGAAGTAGGCGCCGGCCGGTGACGCGATCAGCAGGTACCGATACCGCTTGGATGGCCGCACGCCCAATCCGGGCTCGGTGGCGATCATGAATGGGCGCAGATACAAGGCATCTTCGCCGCCGGCCGCGGGGACCCAGGGCTTGTCGACGGCAATGAGCTGGCACAGCGAGCCCATGAACAGTTCGTCGGGCAGTTCGGGCATCGCGAGGCGCCGCGCCGACGACCGCAACCGCGCGGCGTTGGCCTCGGCGCGGAACGACACGATCGAGTCGTCCGCCCAGCGGTACGCCTTGAGCCCTTCGAAGATCTCCTGCGCGTAGTGCAGCACGATCGCCGAGGGGTCGAGTTCGATCGGGCCGTACGGGATGACCCGCGCGTCGTGCCAGCCCCGCTCGTCGTCGTAGTCGATCGACACCATGTGGTCGGTGAAGTGCTTGCCGAAACCGGGCTCGGCCAGGATGGATCCACGTTCGGCGTCGGTCGCGGGGTTGGCCGAACGCGAAACCGTGAACTCGAGGGAGCCGCTGGTCATGGGGCGATTGTATATCCGCCTGCGACCGGGCTTTTCATCTGAAGCGGCGGCACTAACGGGTCTTCGCTTCGACGAAGGGCGGCCGCACGACTTCGCACTCCGCGGCGCGCCCGCGAATGTCGACGGTGACCCGCTGGCCGTCCTCGACCTCGGCGCCGGCGTCGATGAGCGCCAGCGCGATGCCGATTTGCAGCGTCGGGGAGAAGGTTCCCGAGGTGGTGACCCCGACCGGCGCCTCGCCGGCGAGCACCGTCAGACCGGGCCGCAGCACACCGCGGCCGACCATCCGCAATCCGCGCAGCAGCCGTCGCGGCCCGGCCGCCTTCTCGGCCAGCAGCGCGTCCCGGCCGAAGAACGCGTCCTTCTTCCATCCGATCGCCCAGCCGCATCGGGCCTGCAGCGGCGAAATGTCCAGCGCCAGTTCGTGCCCGTGCAGCGGATAGCCCATCTCGGTGCGCAGCGTGTCGCGGGCGCCCAGGCCGGCGGGCTCGCCGCCGGCGGCGCCGACCGCCGCGGCCAGCGCGTCGAACACCACCGCCGCGGATTCCCAGGGCGGCAGCAGCTCGTAGCCGTGCTCCCCGGTGTATCCGGTCCGGCACACCCGCACCGGCACCCCCTCGTAGGAGGCGTCGGCGTAGCCCATGTAGTCCATGTCGGTCGGCAGCCCCAGCCCGCCGAGCACGTCCGCCGCGCGCGGGCCTTGCACCGCCAGCACCGCGTACGAGCGGTGCTCGTTGGTGATCGTCAGACCTGTCGGGGCCGCCGCCTGCAGCGCCTCGACCACCGCGGCGGTGTTGGCGGCGTTTGGCACCAGGAAGATCTCGTCGTCGCCGACGTAGTAGGCGATCAAGTCGTCGATGACACCGCCGGATTCGTTGCAGCACAAGGTGTATTGGGCCTTGCCCGGGCCGATGCGGCGCAAGTCGTTGGTGAGCGTCGAGTTGACGAATTCGGCGGCGCCCGGCCCGCGGATCAACGCCTTGCCGAGGTGGCTGACGTCGAACAGACCGAGCGCGTTGCGGGTGGCGTTGTGCTCGCTGACGGTGCCGGCATACGACACGGGCATGAGCCAGCCGCTGAACTCGGCGAAACTGGCCCCCAACGCGCGGTGGCGGTCTTCCAACGGGCCATGCTGTAGGTCATCGGTCACGACGGTTCACCCTAATCGCGGGTGCTGGCACACTTGGGTGGGTGGTCGATTCCCCGGATTTCGCGGCGCTGGAGGCCGCCGGGATCGCGAACGCGCGCGAGCGGGCCGACCTGATCAAGTACCTGGACGAACTCGGCTTCACCGTCGACGAGATGGTGGAAGCCGAACAGCGTGGGCGGCTGTTCGGACTCGCCGGTGACGTCCTGCAATGGTCGGGGCGCCCGGTCCACACGCTCGCGACAGCGGCCGAACAACTCGGCCTGACGGCCGAGGAGGTCACCCACGCGTGGGGTTTGCTCGGCCTCACCGTGGCCGGCCCCGACGTTCCGGTGCTGAGCCAGGCCGACGTCGACGCGCTGGCGACCTGGGTCGGCCTGAAGACGGTGGTGGGTGAGGACGGCGCGTTCGGATTGCTGCGGGTGCTCGGCGCGGCGATGGCCCGGCTCGCGGAGGCCGAGTCCACGGCCATCCGGGCCGGGACGCCGGACATCCAGATGACCTACACCAACGACGAACTCGCCACGGCGCAGGCGTACCGCGCGGTGGCGGAGTTCGTCCCCCGGATTTCGGCGCTGATCGACGTCGTCCACCGGCATCATCTGACCGGTGCCCGAACCCACTTCGAGGGCGTCCTGCGCGACACCTCGGCAAGCGTGGTGTGCGGCATCGGTTTCGCGGATCTGTCCGGTTTCACCGTGCTCACCCGCGCGCTCACCCCCGCGCAGCTTTCGGCGTTGCTCAACGAGTTCGCCGGCACCGTCGCGGACGTGGTGCATCGCGACGGCGGCCGGGTGGTGAAGTTCATCGGCGACGAGGTGATGTGGGTGAGCGCGTCGCCCGAACGCCTCGCCAAGGCGGCGGTGGACCTGGTCAACCATCCGCGGGCGCGCGAGGAGGGCCTGCAGGTGCGCGCCGGCCTGGCCTTCGGATCCGTCCTGGCGATCAACGGGGACTACTTCGGCAGCCCGGTCAACCTCGCGGCGCGTCTGGTCGGGGCCGCGGCCCCGTGCCAGATCCTGGCCGATTCGGCGCTGCACGAACGCTTGCCGGACTGGCCGGCGACGCCGCGGGGTCCCTTCGAGCTCAAAGGTTTTGACACCCCCACGATCGCCTTCGAGCTGCACGGTCGGGACGCCGCCGGTCTCGGCTCGGCCTCCGGCGATTAGGGTGAATGCCCGTGACCGCCGATTTGAGCTACGACAGCCCCTCCGTCAACGTCGCCACATCGCTGCCGAAACGCGGGGCGGGCTCTTCGGTGTTGATCGTGCCCGTCGTCTCGACCGGCGACGAGGACAGACCTGGGGCGACGGTGGCCCCGGGCGAATCGCTGCTGCCGGCCGAGGCGGTCACCGAAATCGAGTCCGGGCTGCGCGCACTGGACGCCACCGGCGGCAGCGAGCAGGTCCACCGCCTGGTCGTGCCGTCGCTGCCGGTGTCCAGCGTGCTGACGATCGGCCTGGGCAAGCCGCGACCCGAGTGGCCCGCCGACACCGTCCGGCGCGCGGCCGGCGTGGCGGCGCGGTCGCTGGGCACCGCCGAGGCGGTGTTCGTGACGCTGCCCGGCGACTTCAGCGCCGACGTCTGCTCGGCGGCCGTCGAGGGCCTGATCCTGGGCAGCTACCGGTTCACCGACTTCCGCAGCGGAAAGACCGCGCCGAAAGACAACGGGCTGCGCAAGATCACCGTGCTGTCCGCCTCGAAGGACGCCAAAGCGGCCAGCGCGCACGGCGCCGCCGTGGCGACCGCGGTCGCCACCGCCCGCGACTTCGTCAACACACCCCCGAGCCACCTCTTTCCCGCCGAATTCGCCCGACGCGCAAGGGCTTTGGGTGAGTCGGTCGGCCTCGAGGTGGAGGTGCTCGACGATAAGGCGCTGCAGAAGGCGGGCTACGGCGGGGTGATCGGCGTCGGCCAGGGTTCGTCGCGGCCGCCGCGGCTGGTGCGGCTGACCCACCGGGGCTCGAAGCTGGCCAAGAAGCCGAAGCAGGCGAAGAAGGTCGCGCTCGTCGGCAAGGGCATCACGTTCGACACCGGCGGCATCTCGATCAAGCCGGCGGCGTCGATGCACTACATGACCTCGGACATGGGCGGCGCGGCCGCGGTCATCGCCACGGTGGCGCTGGCCGCGCAGCTGCGGTTGCCGATCGACGTGATCGCCACCGTGCCGATGGCCGAGAACATGCCGTCGGGCACGGCGCAGCGGCCCGGTGACGTGCTGACGCAGTACGGCGGCATCACCGTCGAGGTGCAGAACACCGACGCCGAGGGCCGGCTCATCCTGGCCGACGCCATCGTGCGGGCGTGTGAGGACAACCCCGACTACCTGATCGAGACCTCCACGCTGACCGGCGCCCAGACGGTGGCGTTGGGCGCCTGGATCCCCGGGGTGATGGGCAGCGACGAGTTCCGCGACCGGGTCGCCGCCATCTCGCAGCGGGTGGGCGAGAACGCCTGGCCGATGCCGCTGCCCGACGAACTCAAAGACGACCTGAAGTCCACGGTGGCCGACCTGTCCAACATCAGCGGCCAGCGCTTCGCCGGCATGCTGGTGGCCGGGGTGTTCCTGCGCGAATTCGTCGCCGACGGCGTCGGCTGGGCGCACATCGATGTGGCCGGCCCGGCGTACAACACCAGCGGCCCGTGGGGATACACGCCCAAGGGCGGCACCGGCGTGCCGACCCGCACCATGTTCGCGGTGCTCGAGGACATCGCCGAAAAGGGCTAGCAAACGGCTAGCGCCTCAGCTGACGCGTCGAACGTCACGCCAGGGTGACACTGGCGCTCGAACGTCACGCCAGTGTGACGTTCGACGGCTAGCGCTTACCCGTCATCACCGAGAACACGGCTCGCTGCACCGTCCGGCGCGGCCAGCCGGTCGCGCCATCCGCCGCCAGCGCGGCGTTGGCTGCGTTGCGCCCGCAGGCGCCGTGCACCGACCCGCCCGGGGTGGCCGACGCACTGCCCAGATACAGCCCCCGCACCGGGGTTTCGGCCCGGCCCATGCCGGGCGCCGGGCGAAAGATCAGCATCTGCTGCAGTTGCGCCGTGCCACCGTTGAGCGCACCCATGTGCAGGTTGGCGTCGCTGGCCTCCAGGTCTGAAGGGCGCTGAACGCACCGGTCCACGACCGCCGAACCGAAACCCGGCGCGTGTTCCTCGATCACCCGGTCCACCGCCTCGGCGAGCCGATCGGCCGACGCGTCGTCGGCCACGTTGCGCGGCAGATGCGTGTAGGCCCAGACACTTTCGGTGCCGTTCGGGGACCTGGTCGGATCGGCCGTTGTGGTCTGGCCCAGCAACATGAAGGGATGCTCGGGCACCACCCGGGTGTTCAGGTCGGCCATCCAGCGGACCAGCCCGTCACCGTCGGCGCCCAGATGGACGGTGCCCACGCCTTGCAGGTTCTTCGCCCGCCACGGAACGGGCGCTCCCACGGCGTAGTTGACCTTCACCACCGGTGGGTCCCAGATGAAGTGCTCGAGGTCGCGTAACAGCTTGGGCGGCAACGCATCCGGCGGCAGCATGTCGCAGAACAATCGCGGGGCCGTCACGTCGGCGACGATAGCCCGCCGCGCCGCGACCGTGCGCCCCTCGGCCGTAATCACCCCGACCGCGCGGCCATCCCGCACCTGGATGCGGGACACGTTCTGGTTGCACTCGATTCGCGCGCCCGCGGAGCGGGCACGGTTGACCAGGGCGGCCGTCAACTGCCCCGAGCCCCCGACCGGCACCGGCCAGCCGCAGTCTTGGGCCAGCATCGTCATCAGGAATCCCATGGCGCCGCTGATCGGCGCGTCCGGCGGGACGTCGGCGTGCATTGCGTTGCCCAGCAACAACACTCGCGGCGCTTCGCCGGCGAACAGCTCACTCGCCATGGTGTTGGCGGGCTGCACCAGCAGGCGCGCCACCCGGAGCGCGTCCGACGTGCCGAGCCTGGTCAGCAGCCGCAGCAGGGGGCGCACGGGCGGGAAGGGCGCCAACATGGCGTCCAGCAGCGGCGCCTTGATCCGCTCCCACAAATGAACCAGGCGCCACCAGTTTTCGCCGTCGGCGGGCACCCGGCGGGCGAATTCCGCCGCGGTGCGCGCCGGGTCGTGATAGACCTTGGGCGGGTCGTCGTCCGCCGCGCTGCGCGGATGCGCCAGCACCACCGGGGCGTGCGACCAGCGCAGGCCGTGATCCTCCAGGCCCAGGGCGGCGATCGCCGGCGAGGCCACCGTCATCGGGTAGTACGAGCTGAACAGGTCGGTGATGTATCCCGGCGTGAGCTCGGCGCTGCGAACCGCGCCGCCGGGTTCGGGCTGGGCTTCCAGCACCAACACGTCCCAGCCCGCGTCGGCGAGCATCGAGGCGGCGACCAGGCCGTGGTGTCCCGCCCCGATGACGACGGCGTCGGCGGTGTCCCGCACGCTCATTGCACCTGGCTGGGCACCTTGCGCTCCGCCAGGGCCCCCAGCCGCCAGAGGCACTCCTTGTTGCGCGGATAGGCCGCGGCCAACGCGACCGAATCGGGGACGGCCCCCATCGGGCCTTCGACGGGCACCTCGATCATCTCCACCCGGCAGCCCTGCGGTGTCTCGTGCAGCAGCATCGTGATCCGCGCGGCGCCCAGCGGCCCCAGGCGGGCGCACAGCACCAGCTTGTGCGGCGGCTCGCTCTCCTCCACCACGGTCGCGTCGTTGATCACCAACGGCCAAATCCCGATCGAGTGCCTGATCGAGGACCCGGGCTCCGGCCAATTCGGATCGACGGCCCGCATGCGGCTGTTGCCCACCACCCACTGGGTGTAGGTCCACCCTTGGGCCAGCACTTCCCACACCCGCTCGCAAGGCGCGGCCACGTCCCGCGTCGCAATCAGCACCTGGTTCCCCCTCTCGGTCACCGCGGCGGAATACCCACCAACGGGCCGCTGAATCCGGCGGATGCGGGGTTTACCGGCCCTGTCCAGCGGCTAATCTCCCGGGGTCGAAAACCTGTACGAAGGAAGGCGAGATCGTGACAGTGCGACGGTTGATCCTGGCCGTGGGCGCCGTGCTGCTGCTGGCCGGCGTGATCGGGCTGTTGGCGCCGGTGTCGATTTCCGACGGCAACGGCCATTCGATCGGGTGCGGAAACGCGGTCGCCACGGACCTGTCCGCGGCCAGAAGCGCCAACAACAACAGCGTGGCGAACATCCCGATCCTCAATCAGGTCGTCCCGCACACCGACTATGTGGCGCAGTGCCAGTCGTCGGTGGGCAGTCGGCGCACGTGGTCGATCCCGCTGGCGGTCGTCGGGCTGCTCGCGATCGGCGGCGCGCTGTTGACGGGCCGCCAGGGCGCGGCGCGAGCGGGAACCTGAGCCCCCGGGTCAGATCACGCGCAGGCGCGCCGCGTTCCGCAGCCCTTGCGGCGCTAGGCGCGAAAGACCATACAGCGCATAGGCTTCCGGCGCGACCGGGCGGATCGGCTTCTTCTTCTGGACCGACGACAGGATCGCGTTTGCGACCTTCTCGGGTCCGTAGTGCCGCAGGGCGAACATCTTGCCGAGCTGGCCCCGCCGACCGTCGACCTGTTCGCCCTTTCCGGCGGGCGCGTCGAAGCGGGTGGTGTTGATGATGTTGGTGTCGATGACCCCCGGGCAGATCGTCGTCAGCCCGACGTCGGCGGCGTCGAGCTCGGCGCGCAGGCAGTCGGAGAACATGTAGGTCGCCGCCTTCGACGTGCAGTAGGCGTTCAGCGACTGCAGCGGGGCGTAGGCGGCCATCGACGAGACGTTGACGATGTAGCCGCCGGTGCCGCGCTCCACCAGCCGCCGCGCGAAAGATCGGCACCCGTTGACCACGCCGCCCAGGTTGACGTCGAGCACCCGGTCGAATTGCTCGGCCGGGGTGTCGAGGAATCCGCCCGCGTGTCCGATGCCGGCGTTGTTGACGACGATGTCGGGGACCCCGTGCTCGGCGCTGACCCGCTCGGCGAACGCCTCCACAGCATCGGCGTCGGACACGTCGAGCACGTAGGCGTGGGCGACGCCGCCGCGGGTGGCGATCTCGGCTTCCGTGGCCTTGACGGCCGCTTCGTCGATGTCGCTGATGACCAGTTCGGCGCCCTCCCGCGCGAAGGCGAACGCCGTCTCGCGTCCGATTCCGCTGCCGGCGCCGGTGACCGACACCAGGGTGTCGCCGAAGGACCCGCGGGGGCGCCCGACCTGGGCGCGCAGCAACGCGCGGCTCGCCGGCTTGCCCTCGGCCCAATCGGCGAACTCGTGCACCGCGGCGGCCATCACCTGCGGGTGGGACATCGGCGAGAAGTGGCCGGCCCTGATGTCGCGCCGCCACAGCCTCGGCACGAACCGCGGCGTGTGGTCGTAGCCATAGGGCCGCACGTACTTGTCCCTGGTGTTGACGATCAGCTGCACCGGCACATCGACGACATGGATGCCCTGCCCGCGGCCGGAGAACGAGCGAAAGTAGTTGGCGGGATAGGTCTTCACCGAACGGGCGGCGTCGCGCGCCAGCTGCGGCGAGTGGTGGATCTGCTCGACCGGGATGTTGTCCACGGCGTTGCGCCGCAGCGCGGGAATCGACATCGTCAGCCGCAGGAACAGGGGCGCGAGCACCGGGATCGAGAAGAACAGCATGTAGCTCAATCGCAGCGCCTGGCTGACCGATCGCACAAACCGGCGCGGGCGCCACGGTTGCCGCAGGCCGCTGAAGATGTAGTCGACCAACTGCTCCTGGCTGGGGCCGGACACCGACGTGAAGGTGGCCAGCCGGTCACCGGCACCGGGCCGCTTCAGGTATTCCCAGATTCCAACCGAGCCCCAGTCGTGGGCCAGCACATGCACGGCCTGGCCGGGGCTGAGCTCGCCGGTGACGGCGGCGAAGTCGTCGGCGAACCGCTCCATCGTGTAGGCCGACACCGGTTTGGGCGCCGAAGACAGGCCGACGCCGCGGTTGTCGTATCGCAGGATGCGGAACCGGTCGGCCAGCAGAGGGACGACCCCGTCCCACAGCACGTGGGAGTCGGGAAAGCCGTGCACCAGCACGACCGTGGGGCCGTCGGGATTCCCCTCTTCGTAGACAGCGATTCGCGCGCCGTCGGCGCTGTCGACGAAATGCTGCGGTAGCCGTTGTGTTGCCGGCATCTTTGACCTCCCCGCTCAACTGCAGTGGCCACACCGTAGCAAGGGGGTTCGGGAAGTCCCGGGAACGTCCGCCCTGGATGTGTGCCGGCGCGGACGCAGTGACAGGATAGTTTTGGATAGCTACTTTTCAGCGGCTAGCGATGTGTTCGACCCACCCCGACCCACGAGCGATCGAGGAGTCAAAGACGATGGCCTTCTCCGTCCAGATGCCCGCACTCGGTGAGAGCGTCACCGAGGGGACGGTCACCCGCTGGCTCAAGCAGGAAGGCGACACGGTCGAACTCGACGAACCCCTCGTCGAGGTGTCCACCGACAAGGTCGACACCGAAATTCCGTCGCCCGCCGCGGGTGTCCTGACCAAGATCGTCGCCCAGGAGGACGACACGGTCGAGGTGGGCGGCGAGCTGGCCGTCATCGGCGACTCGTCCGACGGCGGCGGTTCGCAGGCGGCCCCGCAGGCGCCCAGCCAGCCCGAGCCGCAGGCCGAATCCGCCCCACCGGCCCAGCCCGAGCCCGAGCCGGAGAAGGCCGCCCCCGCCCAGCCCGAACCCGAACGCGCGCCGCAGAGTTCGGGTGGCGGCGACGCGACCCCGGTGCTGATGCCCGAGCTGGGCGAATCGGTGACCGAGGGCACGGTCACCCGCTGGCTGAAGAAAGTCGGCGACTCGGTCGGCGTCGACGAGGCGCTGGTCGAGGTGTCGACCGACAAGGTCGACACCGAGATCCCCTCACCGGTGGCCGGCGTGCTGGTCAGCATCACCGCCGAGGAGGACGCCACCGTGCCGGTCGGCGGCGAGCTGGCGCGGATCGGCACCGGCTCCGAGGCCGCGTCCGCCCCCACTCCCCCGCCGGCTCCCAAACCGGAACCCAAGCCCGAGCCGGCGCCCGAAGCACCCAAGGCCGAAGCACCCAAGGCCGAGCCGAAGCCCGAACCTCAGCCGGTGTCCCAGCCGGCGCCCGCGCCGAAAGCCCAACCGGCGCAAGCGCAGCCGGCCGCCGAGCCCAGCGGCTCGGGCCCGGACGGTGCGCCGTATGTGACCCCGCTGGTGCGCAAGCTGGCCACCGAGAACGGCGTCGACCTGACCGAGATCACCGGCACCGGAGTCGGTGGCCGCATCCGCAAGCAGGACGTGCTCGCCGCCGCGGAGAAGAAGCAGCAGGCCCAGAAGGCGCCCGCCCCCGCCCAGGCGCCCGCCGCGGCCCAGGCCCAGGCACCCGCCGCCGGCGGCAAGCCCGCCCCGGCGGCCGCGCCCACCCCGGCGCCGGCGTTGGCGCACCTGCGCGGCACCACGCAGAAGGCGAGCCGGATCCGCCAACTCACGGCGAACAAGACCCGGGAATCCCTGCAGGCCACCGCCCAGCTCACCCAGACGCACGAGGTCGACATGACCCGGATCGTCGGATTGCGGGCCAGGGCGAAGTCCGCGTTCGCCGAGCGCGAGGGGGTCAACCTGACCTTCCTGCCGTTCATCGCCAGGGCGGTGATCGATGCGCTGAAGATCCACCCCAACATCAACGCCAGCTACAACGAGCAGACCAAAGAGATCACCTACTACGACGCCGAGCATCTCGGCTTCGCCGTCGACACCGATCAGGGGCTGCTCTCCCCCGTCATCCACAACGCCGGCGACCTGTCGCTGGCCGGGCTGGCGCGGGCCATCGCCGACATCGCCGCGCGCGCCCGGTCGGGCGACCTCAAGCCCGACGAACTGTCCGGCGGCACCTTCACGATCACTAACATCGGCAGCCAGGGCGCCTTGTTCGACACCCCCATCCTGGTGCCGCCGCAGGCGGCCATGCTGGGCACCGGGGCGATCGTGAAGCGGCCCCGGGTGATCGTCGACGAATTCGGCAACGAGTCCATCGGCGTCCGCTCCATCTGCTATCTCCCACTGACCTACGACCATCGGCTCATCGACGGCGCTGACGCCGGACGCTTCCTCACCACGATCAAGCACCGGCTCGAAGAGGGAGCGTTCGAGGCCGACTTGGGTCTCTAGGAGGACTGGCGAACCGTGGCCAAGCCCGTCATCGCGATCGCGGGTTCATCCGGCCTGATCGGATCCGCCTTGACCGCCGCCCTGCGTGCGGCCGACCACCCGGTGCTGCGCATCGTGCGCCGGGCACCGTCGAACTCCGACGAGCTGCACTGGAACCCCGAGAGCGGCGAATTCGACGTCGACGCGATCAGCGACGTCGACGCCGTCGTCAACCTGTGCGGCGTCAACGTCGGCCAGCGCCGCTGGTCGGGCGCCTTCAAGCAGGGCCTGCGGGACAGCCGCATCGCCCCCACCGAAGTGCTGGCGCATGCCGTCGCCGACGCCGGGGTGGCGACCCTGGTCAACGCCAGCGCGGTGGGCTACTACGGGGACACCAAGGACCGCGTGGTCGACGAAAACGACCGGGCGGGAAAGGGTTTCCTGGCCCAGCTGTGCGAGGACTGGGAGGCCGCGACGCTGCCGGCCCAATACGGTGGCGCCCGGGTGGTGCTGGCCCGCACCGGGCTGGTGTTCTCCCCGGCGGGTGGCGCGCTGGGGCGGTTGCGGCCGTTGTTCCGGGCGGGCCTGGGGGCGCGGCTGGGCAGCGGCCGTCAATACATGTCGTGGATCACCCTGGAGGACGAGGTGCGGGCGCTGCTGTTCGCGATCTCCAACACCGCGCTGTCCGGCCCGGTGAACATGACCGGGCCCGCGCCGGTCACCAACGCCGAATTCACCACCGCCTTCGGCCGCGCGGTCAACCGCCCGACCCCGCTGATGGTGCCGGGCTTCGCGGTGCGGGCCGCGCTCGGCGAGTTCGCCGAGGAGGGCGTGCTCATCGGCCAGCGCGCGATCCCCTCCGCGCTTGAGCGGGCGGGTTTCGAGTTCCACCACAACACCATCGGCGAGGCGCTCGGCTACGCCACCGCCCAGCGCGACCACGACTAGCGGCGATCGTGGCTGACGCGGCGCAGCCGGGCGAAGCGGGTCGCCGCCATCGGGCTAGCGGCGATCGCAAGCGCGGCGCAGCCGGGCGAAGCG
>NZ_LZJJ01000416.1:0-804 GCF_001667625.1 Mycobacterium sp. E1715 | reverse complement strand
CGGGCGCCGATGTGGCCGCCGTGCGCGCCGCGGTCACCGCGGCGGTGAACGGTCGCGCCCTGGTCGCCGCCCCGAGCGTTCGGGCCGCCCGCGCCGGCGACGGCGTCAAGCTGATGAACTACATGGCCCTGCTGGGGGCGGCGGTCGCGTTGGTGGTCGGAGCGTTCCTGATCTACACCACGATGACCATGGCGATCACCGCGCGCCGGCCGGTGATTTCCATGCTGCGTGCGATCGGCGGCCGGCGCGTGACGATCGTCGGCGACATGATCGGGGAGGCGGCGACCCTCGGCCTCATCGGCGGCGCCATCGGTTCGGGGCTCGGAATCGTGGCCGGGCACATCGCGATTCGCCGATTGCCCCCGGCGATGACCCAGGGGCTCGAGGCCAGGGTCGAGTATTGGCTGCCGGGCTACGCCATTCCGCTGGCCCTCGCGGCCACGGCGCTCACCAGCGTGGTCGCTTCCGCGATGGCCGCGCGCCAGGTGTACAAGGTCGCGCCGATCGAGGCGCTGGCGCCCGTCGGGGCGTCGGCGGCGGACGTCGTGCCGCGATGGCTGCGTGGCGTCGCCGGGGCCGGCGCCGTCGCCGTGTTCGCCGCGTCGATCTGGATCGTCATCGGCCAGCGCGGCACCCTCGCGTTCGCCGCGATGGCCGCTCTGCTGAGCGCCGAGATCGCGCTCGGCTTCGCGCTCAGCGCCGCCCTCGTCAAGGCAACGGCCGCCACGGCCCGCTCGTTCGGATCGGTCGGGGCGCTCGCGGCGGCCACGGTCGAGCGCGCACCGCGGCGGGTGTGGGCGACGG
>NZ_LZJJ01000415.1:0-4888 GCF_001667625.1 Mycobacterium sp. E1715 | reverse complement strand
ATGGGCGACTGCGGCAGCCCGTCGGTCAGCCAGGTGCTCACCACCGCGCCGCAGCCGGCGCCGCCTGGCGCGGGCCGCTGTGTGCTGACGCTGGTGGCGATCGATTCCGGCCCCAACGCGGGGGCCAACACCCTGCTGGAGTCCTCCCCCGGCCCGGGCCAGCCCAAATTCGCGGTGGGAGACCATATTCGGCTCGTCCGGCAGGTCGACGACCAGGGCGCCACCAGTTACGCGTTCTACGACTTCGAACGCGGCTGGTCGCTGGTTGCCCTGGCCGTCGCGTTCGCGGTAGTGGTCGTCGCGGTGGCGCGGTGGCGGGGGCTGCTGGCGCTGGTGGGCATCGCGGTCGCTTTCGGGGTGCTGGTGGTGTTCGTGCTGCCGGCCCTGCGCGACGGCGCGCCCGCGGTCCCGGTGGCGCTGGTGGGCGCGGCCGCGATCCTCTATGCGGTCATCTATCTGGCCCACGGCGTGAGCCTGCGGACCAGCGCCGCGCTGCTGGGCACGCTGACGTCGCTGCTGCTGGCGGCTGGACTGTCCTGGGCCGCAATCCAACTGGCGCATCTGACCGGCTTGTCCGACGATCAGAACGCGACCGTCGGCGCGTATCTGGGCAACGTGTCGATCAGCGGCCTGCTGCTCGCCGGCTTCATCATCGGGTCGCTGGGTGTGCTCAACGACGTGACGGTGACCCAGGCCTCGACGGTGTTCGAGCTCGCCCACCTCGGCGGCTCACGACGCGCAATCTTCTTGGGCGCCATCCGAGTTGGCCGCGATCACATCGCCAGCACGGTGTACACGCTGGTGCTGGCCTACGCCGGGAGCTCGCTGCCGCTTCTGTTGCTGTTCAGCGTGGCCAACCGTTCGCTGACCGACGTGTTGACGGGCGAGAGCGTGGCCATCGAGATCGCCCGGTCCGCGGTGGGCGGCATCGCGCTGGCGTTGTCGGTGCCGCTGACGACGGCGATCGCCGCGGCGCTGGCCAAGCCTAGTGAAATCGGCTCCGCTCCAACAGATCCAGCAGGTAGCCGCCATAGCCGGACTTGAGCAGGGTGTTGGCTCGCTCGGCCAGCTGCTCGTCGGTGATCCAGCCCTGCTGCCACGCAACTTCCTCGGGGACGCTGACCTTCAGGCCTTGGCGTCGTTCCAGCGTTCGCACGAAGTCGCTGGCGTCCAGCAGGGAGTCGAACGTGCCGGTGTCGAGCCAGGCCGTTCCGCGGGCCATCACCTCGACCGACAGCTTGCCCCGGCTCAGATAGATCTGGTTGACCTCGGTGATCTCGTATTCGCCGCGCGCCGACTTCTTCAGGCCCTTGGCGATCTCGATCACGTCGTTGTCGTAGAAATACAGACCCGGCACCGCGTAATTGGATTTCGGCGTCTGGGGTTTCTCCTCCAGCGACAGCGCCATGCCGTCGTCGCTGAACTCGACCACGCCGTACGCCGACGGGTTGGCCACCCAATACGCGAATACCGCTCCGCCGCTGATCTTTTGGAAGCGGCTCAGGCTGGTGCCCAACCCGGGGCCGTAGAAGATGTTGTCCCCCAACACCAGAGCCACCGAGTCGGTGCCGATGTGGTCGGCGCCGAGGACGAACGCCTGGGCCAGGCCGTCGGGGCGTTCCTGCGTCACGTAGCTGATGCTGATCCCGAACTGCGAGCCGTCGCCCAGGAGCCGCTCGAAGCCCGCCGCGTCGTGCGGGGTGGTGATCACCAAGATGTCCCGGATCCCGGCCATCATCAGCGTGGACAGCGGATAGTAGACCATCGGCTTGTCGTACACCGGCAACAGCTGCTTGCTGATTCCCACGGTGATCGGGTGCAGGCGCGTGCCCGAGCCGCCGGCCAAAATAATGCCGCGCATGAGTGGCTCCCCTATTCCACTGCTTAGTTGACGAGGTCGGATTCGGTGAGTTCGGTGGCCGCCAGCGCCGACGCCAGGTCCTCGTGCCGGAACACGGACGTCACGTGGTCGTGCACCACCCGGAACGCCGACGCGGCGGACGTCACCGCCCCGGGGTCGTCCTGGGCGCTCACCTTCTGCTCGGCCACCACGACGCCGTCGTGCACGTACATCCGGCCCAGCTCCGCCGTGCCGCGCGGGGAAGCGGCCCACCGGCGCAGCGCCTCATGCCCCTGCGCGGCCCCGTGCGCGTCACCGATCTCGATGTCATCGCTCGACAGGGCCACCAGGGTTTCCAGGTCGGACGCGTTGAGCGCGTCGTGCCATGCCAGGACGGTGGCGATCTCCGAAGTGGTCATGGAGTGCAAGTTACCGTGTGCGCCATCTCGCCGTGGCTAGAGCGGGGTACGGTCCAGCCAGTTCTGCCACACCGCCTCGTCGCCGAACAGCGCGATGCCCGTGTCGGCGAGCGGCACCCGGCGCAGGATGGCCAGCAGCAACTCGGTCGCCCCGCCCCGCAGCGCAGCGGTGCCCTTGCCGTGCTCGTGCGCCCAGGTGATGCGGCCGGCGTCGACGCCGATCGTCCACTCGCCGGCCTCGCCGAGGCCGGGGTCGGTGGCGTGCAGGTGCAGGGTCTCGCCGTCCCCGAGCGGAAGCGGCGCCCCCTGCGCGCCGGCCTGGATCGCGACCCGCTCGAGCCATTCGGTGATCCCGTCGGCGGCGACGTCGGCGGCCAGCGTGAACTCCGCTCCCAGGGCGATGGCCGCGTCGGCCCGGTGCACGGCCACCTCGTGCAGGCGGCGACGCACCCACCAGTTCGCCGGGCGCTGCCCGAGAAAGGTCCACACCGGGGTTTCCACGCCCGTCAGCTCGACCGCATCGACCAGCCGTTGTGCACCGCCCCGCAACCAGGAGGCCGCATCGGCCGGGTCGGGTGGCGGCTTGCCGCCTTCGACGGACCGGAAGTCGAGGAACTCCTGGAGCCGCTCGCGCACGATCTGTGCCGCCCAGCGGTCGCCGCGGCCGACGTGGCGCAGGAGCTGGTTGAGGTCCCACCCCGGGCAGGTCGGCACGGGCTTGGACTGGTCCGCATGGCGGAAAAGCTCCGAAAAAGCGCGGTTCTCTTCGAGGAATGCGCCGGCATAGTCCACGCGGGTCAGGCTACTCGGCGGCTTCGCGCCGCGCGTCACGCCAGCGTGGCATTCGCCGGTCGGCGCCACGCTGGCGTGACGCGCGGGGCCGGGACACCTCAGGGTCGCGGCGCGCCCAGCCGGAACACCCGCCAGCCCGCCTGCTTCCAGCGGGCGGCGTCGAGGCAGTTGCGGCCGTCGACGATGACCCGGGCCCGGACGCGGTCGGCCAGGTCGGCCGGATCGAGGTCGATGAACTGCCGCCACTCGGTGAGCACCAGCACCGCGTCGGCGCGGTCGCAGGCCTCCTCGACGGAGACCGCGTAGTTCAGCGTCGGGAACAGCCGCTGCGCGTTGTCCAGCGCCTTGGGGTCGTAGACGTTGACCGCGGCGCCGTTGAGCTGTAGCTGCCCGGCGACGTTGAGCGCGGGCGAGTCGCGCACATCGTCGGATTCGGGCTTGAACGCCGCGCCGAGGACGGCGATGTTCGCGCCCAGCAGCGAGCCGCCGCACGCGGCGCTGGCCAGCTCCACCATCCGGGTGCGCCGGCGCATGTTGATGCTGTCGACCTCGCGCAGGAACGTCAGCGCCTGGTCGGCGCCCAGTTCACCGGCGCGGGCCATGAAGGCGCGGATGTCCTTGGGCAGGCAGCCCCCGCCGAAACCCAGACCCGCGTTGAGGAATTGGCGTCCGATGCGGGGGTCGTAACCGAGCGCGTCGGCCAGCACGCTGACGTCGGCGCCGGCGGCCTCGCACACCTCGGAGATAGCGTTGATGAACGAAATCTTGGTCGCCAGAAAGGCATTAGCCGAAACCTTGACCAGCTCCGCGGTCTGCAGGTCGGTCACCAGGAACGGCACGCCGTCGGCGAGCAAGGGGCCATACAGCTCACGCACCGCCGTCTCGGCGCGCGTCGAATCCTGTTGCACGCCAAGCACGATGCGGTCCGGATGCAGCGTGTCGTGCACCGCATAGCCCTCGCGCAGGAATTCGGGGTTCCAGGCGATCTCGACGTCGACACCGTCCGGCGCCAGCGCGGCCGCGCGGTGGTTCAGTTCGGCGGCGGTCCCCACCGGAACGGTCGACTTCCCCACCAGCACCGACGATCTCGTCAGCCGCGGCACCAGCGCGTCGACGACGGCGTACACGTGGCGCAGGTCGGCGGCGTACTCGCCCTTCTTCTGCGGCGTGCCGACGCCGAGGAAGTGCACGTCGGCGAACTCGGCCGCCATGTCGTAGTCGGTGGTGAACCGCAGCCGCCCCGCCGCCAGGTTCTTGGTCAGCAGCTTGCGCAGCCCCGGCTCGTAGAACGGAATGTCACCGCCGGCGAGCTTGGCGACCTTGCCCGGGTCGATGTCGACCCCGATCACCTCGTGGCCCAGTTCCGCCATTCCGACGGCGTGGGTGGCGCCCAGATATCCGGTGCCGAAGACGGTGCATCGCATATAACCGGTGTAGGTCGCCGCGATGAGCTAACTGCATCGGCCCGCTGATCGGGAGGCAAACGGCAGATGACAGGTGGTGCTGAGGCTCCCGCCATCGGGCTAGCGGCGATCGCAAGCGCGGCGCAGCCGGGCGAAGCGGGTCGCCGCCATCGGGCTAGCGGCGATCGCAAGCGCGGCGCAGCCGGGCGAAGCGGGTCGCCGCCATCGGGCTAGCGGCGATCGCAAGCGCGGCGCAGCCGGGCGAAGCGGGTCGCCGCCATCGGGCTAGCGGCGATCGCAAGCGCGGCGCAGCCGGGCGAAGCGGGTCGCCGCCATCGGGCTAGCGGCGATCGCAAGCGCGGCGCAGCCGGGCGAAGCGGGTCGCCGCCATCGGGCTAGCGGCGATCGCAAGCGCGGCGCAGCCGGGCGAAGCG
>NZ_LZJJ01000414.1:0-4013 GCF_001667625.1 Mycobacterium sp. E1715 | reverse complement strand
CGGTCCGCGATTCCCAAGGCTTTCGATGCGGTGATCGCCCGCGGGATGGCCAAGAAACCCGCCGACCGCTACGCCAGGCCGGGGCGCCCTGCGCGGGCACCGGGGTGGAGCCGGGCGGGGGATTGGGCGGCGGCGTGCTCGCGGCCGGGGTCGGTGGCGGCGCCATCGCCGTGTCCGCGAGCGTGGGCTGCGGGCCGAGCGTGACGGTGCCGGGCAGGGTGGCTTCTTGGCTACGGCGCAAGATGGTCGCGGCGTGGTCTTGGTCGGGGTCGCCGCACTGGTCGTCGTCGTCGCCGCCAGTGCCGTGGGCATCTGGTTTCTCGTGCGACCCAAGCCGGCGCCGGCACCCGACCCGATACCCGCCGAGCGCCTCAGCGCGCTTCTGCTCGGCGCCTCGGACGTCAACTCCGTCATGGGATCGTCAACCATGGAGCCCGGCAAGCCCATTCAGTCGATGGACACCTCGTCGCTGACGGTGTCGCAGCCCGACTGCCAGGGCGCGCTGTACACCACCCAGAGCCCGGTGTACTCGGGCACCGGTTACTCAGCGGTGAGCGGGCTGGTGTCGTCGGAGCCGGGAGACAACTACGACCATTGGGTCAATCAGGCCGTTGTCCTGTTCCCGTCCGCCGACAAGGCGAAGGCTTTCCTGGAGACCTCGGCGGGAAAGTGGAAGGGGTGCGCGGGCAAGACGGTGACCGTGACGAACAAGGGCAAGACGTATCGGTGGACGTTCGCCCAGATTCAGGGCGACCCGCCGAAGATCGCGGTGCTGGACACCCAGGAGGGCGCCGACGGCTGGGAGTGCCAGCGCGCGATGAGCGCGGCCAACAACGTCGTCGTCGACGTCAACGCCTGCGGATACCACATCAGCGATCAGGGCACCCAGATCGTCGACAAGATCGTCGCGAAAGTCGACAACGGGTAGCGAGCCCTAAACCCAAGGCGCAGCGCGCTTTTCGCCTACGACTGGAGGTCCGGCCCTTCGGCGCGCAAGTCGTCGACGGCCGACATGGCGTTGCGTAGCTTGGCAAGCCATTCTTCGGCGTGTTCGCCGACCAGCTTGACCGACCAGGCGAGGGCGTCGGCACGCGACCGGGCGACGCCGGCGTCGACCAGCGTGTCGAGCACTTGCCGTTCCGGTTGCTTCAAGCGCGTCATCACCGGTACCGCGATGTGAGTGAACAGGATTCGCTCCGAGCCGGATTTCGACCCGACCTCGACGCCCCAGGAAACCTTGCGGCCATAGCGATCCTGCGCCTCGTCGGCGATGCGCATTCGCTCCGAACGGGTTTCCTCGCGGAACCGCGACGCGCGTCCTTCGGCGCGGGCCTCGCTTTCTTCCTTCTCCGAGCCCTCGAGCTCAGGCAGCCGTCCGATGACGGTGATCTCTTCGCGGTCGACGACGACCGTCGGATCGCCGTCGAACCAGCTCTCGGGCAGGCGTCCGGCGAACCATTCGGCGGCGTCGCTGGCGTCGGGTTGCTGGGCCTGCTGCCAGCCGCCGGGGCGGCCGTAGCGCCGGCCGTGCGTGTGGTGCGATTTCATAATTACATGATTACATCGTTGCACGTGCAAGGGAACCGTGTTCGCCCCCGGCGAACCCGTCGCCACGACGCGGCCCCGCGCCAAGCCCCGATCCGACTGCCCAAAAACCGTTGATATGGGCTGATCAAAGTTGTATTTTTGGTAGCGAAGCAGGCCCGGAAACGACCAATTCCAAGCGCCGGAAGTCAGGGTAGAAAACCGGCCGCGTAGGACCCGCGCATGACGGAGTCAAACGCCCCCTAGTGTCGTCCGGGCCTGCCCATGTCGGCAGCATTCCGGCAGCATTCCCATATCAGTCGTCGCCGTTGGATCCGTCGCCGCGACGAATCCGGAACAGCTTCACCTCGTTCTTGATGCCTTTGAGGCGGCGCGCACCGGCGAACGAGCCGTTGAACTCGCCGGTGTCACCGACCGTCTCCCAGACCGAATCCGCCGCGAGCACGGTGCCCGGGCGCGCCACGCTGGTGACCCGGCTGGCGACGTTGACCGGGCTGCCGAACCAGTCCCCCGCCCGGCTCACCGCCATGCCGGAGGCCACGCCCGCCCGCAGCCGCGGGAAATCGTTGTCCGAGTCGACGGCGTCGACGAGCTTCAAGACCACGTCGAGCATGGGCAGCGGGTCGGGGCAGACGAACATCACCGCGTCGCCGATCGTCTTGATGAACCGCACGGGCGGGACCGTGACGTCTCGGGCCAGCGCCGCGAGCCGGTTGGCCAGATGCCCCAATTCCTCCGCGGAAACCACCTCGCCGATCCGGGTGAAACCGACGAGGTCGGCGAACGCGACGGTGATCGCGCGCGCCCCCGGCAGCGGCTGGCCGGCGGCGCGCTCCGCGGCGTTGACCGCCTCGGTCTCCATCATGTGGCGCAGCTGCAGGAACAACATGTGCTGGATCATCGGGCCCAGCTGCGGCGCGATCTCGCTCACCAACGCCTTCGAGGCCTTCGCGATTTCGAGCTCGGTGGCGCCGGGCCGCATGATCGCCGAGAGGGCGGTGTAGCGCATGACCTCGGCCGCGCGCGACAGGCCTTCGGCGAGGACCCGGACCACCAGCACCACCTGCTCGGCGTCCAGGCCCAGCTCGACGAAACGCTGGGCGTAGGCGGCGGCTTCACCGTCGGCGCGCATGTGGACGACGGCGTCGGGGTCGTCGATTCGCGCCAGACCGATCGCCCGCTGCACCTGCTGCAGCAGGCCCAGGTCGATGCCGTGGGTCTCGCTGATCTCCCGGGTGGACACGTAGGTGCCGTCGTCACCGATGAGGTGGCGGGTCGCCAGCAGCAGTGGCGGATTGGTCGTCCTGATCTCCTCCGGAGTGATGCCCTGCTCCAGGAGCCACTCCACCAATTCCGCCCGCTCGGTGCGTGCGCTGCCCTCGAGTCCGTCGAGCAGATCCTCGATGTGCGGTCCGGCGCCGTTGTGACCGTCGTCCTCCACTTCGCCAACGTACAACGCGCGCCATGATGTGAAGCGATGAGCGCACCACTGTTGCGGGGATTCCCGCCTGTCGTCGACGAGCGCGCCCGCGTGCTGATCCTGGGGTCGTTTCCCAGCGTGCAATCCCTGGCGGTGGGTCACTACTACGCCAATCCGCGAAATGCGTTCTGGCCGATCACCGCAGAGCTGTTCGGCTTCGACCCGGCCGCGCCCTACGAAACGCGGCTGGCCGCGCTGCAATCGGCCGGTGTGGCCCTCTGGGACGTGGTGCACGCATGCCGCCGCTCCGGCAGCGCGGACTCGGCGATCGAACCGAAAAGCTTGGTGGTCAACGACTTCCGCGGACTGTACGCTCGGTATCCCGCCATCGCGCGGGTGTACTTCAACGGCGCCAAGGCCGCCGAGCTTTACCGCAGGCTGGCCCAGGCCGACGAGCGGGTCCAGTACCGGCGGCTGCCGTCCACGAGCCCGGCGCACGCCGTGCCGCCGGACACCAAGCTGGCCGCCTGGCGCGAAATCGCGTCGAACGCGAGCGCGGCGAAGCCCGGCGAGCGATGGGGCCGGCGCAATCGATGAGGCGCAGACGTTATGACACCGGCGGACGGCGGTGCGCCCACGGCCGGGCGGATTCGATCTGCGCGGCCAACGACAACAGGGTCGCCTCGCCGTAGGGGCGGCCCACCAGCTGCACGGCGATCGGCAGGCCGTCACCGTCGAAATCCCACGGCACGGCCGCGGCGGGTTGGCCGGTCAGGTTCCAGACCTGTTGGTAGGGCACCCGCTGCGCCACCGCCAGCAGCGTCCACACCGCGCCGCGGCGTTGGTAGGCGCCGATGCGTGAGGGGCCGGTCGCGTTGCCCGGCGTGAGGACGACGTCGACGTCGTCGAAGATCGATTGGATCCGGGCGGTCACCGCCGGCTCCGCCTCGCGGAGGGCGGTCATGCGGTGATCCGAGAAGAACGAACCGGCGCGGGCCAGGTTGCGGGTCCGGGCTTCCAGGCGTTCGGGGTGCGGTAGCGAATCGGC
>NZ_LZJJ01000413.1:0-2170 GCF_001667625.1 Mycobacterium sp. E1715 | reverse complement strand
CCTGCGCGAAGGCGGTGTGGAAAAGCAGTCCCTGCTGCACCGGGGTCAGTGGCAGCACGTCGGCGACGCCGCCCTGCCTGCACAGGCTGTCGATTTGCTGCTGGCTGAGCTGAGCGGGTGCGATGTCCGACGGGGTCAACCCGCCGCCGCCGGCCCGGACATGCGCGCAGATTCCGGCCAGGGCCTCAAACCACAACTGGCTCAAGCGGTTTACCCGCTCGTGGTCCAGCGCCGACGGGGCCCAGCTCCAGTTCGCCTGCAGGTGCGGACCCGCCTCGGTGTCCATGGTGCCGGCGTTGAGCTCGACCGTGTGCGCGAGTGGCATGGGCACCGCCGTGGCCACCGCCGCCACCGCCAGGCTGTCGTGGCTGACCCGCCACAATTCCTCGGAGAGGTCGGCGCCCGCGCCGAGCCGTCCCAGATAGTTGAACCCGATCACCGGGTCCGCCCCGTCCAGGTCCACGTCGTCGTTCAGGTAGCGCAGCAGGCCGTAGGTCAGTCCGTCGGGCAGGGCGCGCAGCTGTTCCTTGGCGGCCTTGATCACCGGGCCCAGGGCGGGCTCGCCGCCGGCCACCTGTGACCAGCTCAGCCGGCCGGCCTTCAACGCCACCGGGTATTTGGTGGTGAACCAGCCGACGGTGCGCGACAAGTCCACCCGGGGGAACAGTTCCTCCTGACGGCCGTGGCCCTCCACGTCGATGCCGATCGGCGCCGCGCCGGTGCCCAGGAACTCCGCGAAGGCCAGTCCGAAGGCGATCAACAGGATGTCGCCCACGCCTGCGTGGAAGGCGGCCGGCACCTCGCCGAGCAGCAGCCGGGTCGTCTCGACGTCCAGCGAGACGGACAGCTGACCGGCGTTCACATAGGTGTCGGCCTCGGGTTGCACCGCCGGCAACGCGGCCGGGGTGGCCGCGACCTGCCGCCACTCGTCGGCGCGGGACACCACGTCGGGCCGGTGCGCGTACTCCTGAAGCAGCGACGACCACCGGGCGAACGACGTGCCGGGGGCCAGCAGGGCGATGGGCTGCCCGTTGTGATGCTGAGCCCACGCGATGTTGAAGTCTTCCAACAGGATTCGCCACGACACCCCGTCGACGGCGAGGTGGTGGATGATCAGCGCCAGCTGACCCGTCGACTGCGCCCACGCCGCACTGACCATCACCCCGGCGGCCGGGTTCAGCCGCGACCGGGCCTCCGCCAACGCCTCGTCGGACAGCGACTCGACGGCGTGCACGCAGCCGCGCGCGTCCACCGCACCGACCTCGGGCACCTGCAGCGACCAGCCGCCCACACCGTCGTCATCGGCGCGCAGCCGCAGGGCGGCATGGCGATCCAGCAACGCCTGCAGCACCGCGACCACGTCGTCCTCGCCGGCCCCGGCCGGGGCTTGCACCACCATGGTCTGGTTGAACTGCTCGATGGGCCCGTCGATGCTTTCCAGCCATCGCATGATCGGGGTGGCCACCACCGGCCCGACGCCGTCGTCGCCCGCCCCGGCCGCACCGTCGGCCGCCACCTCGGCCACCCGGGCCAGCCTGGCCACCGACTGCTCGACGAACACGTCGCGCGGCCGGAACAGGATGCCGGCCGCGCGGGCGCGCGCGACCACCTGCATCGACAGGATGCTGTCGCCACCCAGGTCGAAGAACGAGGCGTCGACACCGACCCGCTCGAGCCCCAGCACCTGGGCGTAGATGTCGGCCAGGATCTCTTCGACGGCGTCGCCCGGCGCGCGGTACTCGGCGGTGGCGTATTCGGGTGCGGGCAGGGCCCGCTTGTCGAGCTTGCCGTTTCCGGTCAACGGCAGGGTCTCCAGCACCACCACCGCGGCCGGGACCATGTACGGCGGGAGGCGATCGGCCAGCGCAGCCCTGATTGCGGCCGGATCGGCGGTCCCGGTGATGTAGCCCACCAGGCGCTTGTCGCCGGGGCGGTCCTCGCGGGCGATCACGGCCGCCTGGTCCACCCCGTCGAGGCCCTTGAGCACCGACTGGATCTCGCCGAGCTCGATGCGGTAGCCGCGGATCTTGACCTGCTCGTCGGAGCGGCCGAAGTACTGCAGCTGCCCGTCCTCGCCCCAGCAGACCAGGTCGCCGGTGCGGTACATACGCGCTCCGGGACCGCCGAAGGGGTTGGCCACGAACCGGGAAGCCGTCAACCCGGCGCGGCG
>NZ_LZJJ01000412.1:0-1861 GCF_001667625.1 Mycobacterium sp. E1715 | reverse complement strand
CCGGGGCTGGCCGGCGATCTGGTCGAGTCGCTGGACCACCCGATGACGGCGTCCGAGACCGACCTTCGCGACCGAGTGCCCGACCCGCCCGGTGGGTTGCTCGGCGTCGAGGACGCCATTGCCCTAGCCTTGGCCGATCAGCCCCATCGCCCGTCCCCGGTCAACGCACTGGCCGACCCCCATCACCTGGCCAACACCGACCCCGTGTGGGCCGGCGGTGACGCGCGGCGCATCCGCCACGTCGCGCGGCGGCTCACCCCACCGGTCGCGCGGCCGGCTCTGGGGCTTGTCAACGTGGTCCCGGGTCCGCTGGCCGGAGCGCTTCGAACCGGACTCGACCTCCTGATCGCCTTGACCCCGAAGGTGCGTCCCGCATGAGCCAGTCAACCGCCTCGCCCGCCACCGGCACGCTGTCCGAGCTGCGCCGGGCTCTCACCAAAGTCGCCGTGCCGCATCATGAGTCGCCCGTAGTCGTGCGGCGTCGGCGGGTCATCGTGGCCATCACCGTGGTCCTCGGTGCCGTGGTGCTCGGGTTTTCGTTGCGGCGCCATCCGGGCGACTCCAGCTTCTACTGGCTGACGTTGGCGCTGGCGGGGGTGTGGGTCGCCGGTGCGTTCGCCTCCGGCCCGCTGCACCTGGGTGGCATCTGCTGGCGCGGCCGCAACCAGCGGCCGGTCATCACCGGGACGGGGATCGGCCTGCTGCTCGGCGCGATCTTCGTGGTCGGCGGGCTGATCGCCCGGGAGATCACGCCCGTGGCCGAGCTGATCACCCGGGTGCTGGAATACGCCCATCACGGGTGGTATCCGGTGATCGTGGCGATCACGCTCGTCAACGGCGTCGCGGAGGAAGTCTTCTTTCGCGGCGCGCTCTACACGGCCCTGGGCCGGTATCACCCCGTGTTGATCTCGACGATCCTCTACACGATCGCGACGCTGGCCAGTGGCAACCCGATGCTCGGGTTCGCCGCCGTGATCCTGGGGACGGTGTGCGCGTTCGAACGCAGGGCGACCGGCGGGGTCCTCGCGCCGGTGCTCACCCACCTGGTGTGGGGCCTGATCATGGTTCTTGTGCTGCCCCCGATGTTCGGCGTCTAGGAGCCAGCCGAGCCGGCGACCTCGCGGGCCAGCGCCCGCATCGCGGCGTTGTGCGCGGGCCGCGCGAAGAACCAGTACACCCGCCCAGGGATGCCCCGCGGCAAAAAGATGGATCGCTGGGTGTAGCGACTGCCGCGGCCGTCCCGCCGCGTGACCGCGATCTCGAGCCACTCCCGTCCCGGCGCCCGCTTGGTGGAGCGCAGCCGCAGCACGGCCCCCGCCGCGCGCTCCTCCACCCGCCAACCGCCCGCCCGTGAATTCACGGCGGCCTCCGCCGCCCGCCAGACGTCGGCGGGTTCGGTGGCGGTTTCGGCGGTGCGCAGATCGGTGTAGACGATCTCGCCCGCCCAGTCCGGGTCGCTGGGCAGTGCCTCGGCCGGTTCGGACCGCAGCGACGACCACGAGGGTTCCGGGACGCCCCGCGCGGCCCGCTCGAGCGCCAGTTCGACGGACCGGCGATAGCCGGTCAGGCCGCCGGGCGGCGCTTCGATGATGCCGTCGACGTCGTGGTTGCGCATGACGGCGTCGCACTCCAGCGATTCGATCAGCGGCCGCGCCAGCCCCGGCGGGATCGGTGTCACGGTCCCCACCCAGAGGCTGGCGATCGTCGGTGTCAGGAACGGCAGCACGATCAGATAGCGCTTGCCCAGCCCCGCCACGTCGGCGTAGACGCGCATCATGTCGCCGTACTCGAGCACGTCGGGTCCGCCGATGTCCCAGGTGCGCGATGACGGGACCGGCGCCGTGGCCGCGGCGACCAGGTA
>NZ_LZJJ01000411.1:0-820 GCF_001667625.1 Mycobacterium sp. E1715 | reverse complement strand
TCCCGCGACACCCGGAAGACGTGACCGGTGCTGCTGTCGGTGCACGTCATGCCCGACGGCTCGCTGTCGCAGGTGATCGTGCCCGCGGACTGGGTCTGGCCGTAGTCGAGGGTCGGCTCGCCGGCGAAGCGCAGGGTGTCGCCGTGGCAGTGGATGGCGGCCGGCTCGCCCAGGTTCAACACGAAGCGGTTGCCCCAGGCGAGATGCTTGCCGCACTCCGGTGGCGGCGGTGGCTGGTAGTCGAAGTCGCTGATGTCGCACGCCACACCGAAGCCGCCCAGGACGCAGTAGATGTTGCCGGACGGCGATTGAAAGTTCTGGGTGTCCGCGTGCGCGGTCGCCGGCATCACGGTGGCGGCCGCGACCGTCGCGGCGGCGACAGCGAGGGTCCTCATCATTTGCTGAGCGTAAGCCTGTGCGCCGGTGGACCGGACCGATAATCCCGAAATGAGTTTGCGCGGGGGCCTTCACCTGGCCGCCCAAAAGGATTACAACGTCATCATGAAGGCATCAATGGTCGCCGCGGTTCCGCTCCTGGCGGCCGCGACCGCGGTGGGCCCGGCGCACGCGGACCCGCTCTACCACTTCCAGTCGCCCTCGGGCGACGTCACCTGCGTGATGGCGGCTTTCGGTGGAGATGCGCCCCGCGCGTCCTGCGGCGTCATCGACCCCACCTACGTGATGCCGCCCCGCCCGCAGTCCTGCATGGGGGCCTTCGGCGACCAAGTCGACATCGTGCAGGGCAGCTCGCCGGCGATGGCCTGCCACACGGACACCACCCGCGGAGCCGGGCTGCCGACGCTGCAAGCCGGCGACACCC
>NZ_LZJJ01000410.1:0-1005 GCF_001667625.1 Mycobacterium sp. E1715 | reverse complement strand
GGCCGCCGACCCGGTCACCAGCGGCGCGCCGGCGGTCGCGGTCGGCGCCACGTACGGGGTCCAGCTGTCGGTGCCGCGCAGGATCTCCGTGAGCGACGACCACTGCGTCGTCACACCGGAGGATTCGATGAAGTCCAGGAAGGGCGGGCTGATGGCTCGCAGCATCACCAGCGCCACCACCCACCACAGCGTTGCCAGGAAGAGCGCCAGCAACCACCACCCGGTGTAGCGCCACCACAACCGGTTGGGCCGGTGGCACGCCCACCAGATCACCGCGGGCAGGCAGGCGGCCAGCGTGGCGATCGCGTTGACCGCGCCCATCAACGCCACGGCCAGACCGGCCTGCGGGGCGAGCGCTCGCACCGACCGGTCGCCCGACGCGCGCAACGCCAGGATCGTCGGCAGCAGCACCCACGGCGCCAGCATCATCGGCAGGGTTTCCGACGAGATGGACCCCAGGGTGGTCAGCACCCGCGGCGACAGCGCGAACGCGGCGGCGCCGATCACCCGCGACGCGGGGCTGCCGATGCCGAGCGCCTCGGCGACCCGCAACAGCCCCCAGAAGCCGACGGTGAGCAGCAGCGCCCACCACAGCCGCTGGGTGACCCACCCGGGCACCGAGAGCAGATGGCCGATCGCGAAGAAGGTGCCGTGCGGGAAGAGATACCCGTAGGCCTGGTTCTGCGCCTGCCCGAACGGCAGCTCGCTGTTCCACAGGTTGGTGGCGCGGGCGAGGAAGCGCAGGGGGTTGGCGGTGAGGTCGAGTTTGGTGTCGGGGGAGACCCGGCCCGGGGATTGGGCGAAGGTCAACAGCAGGGCGATCGCCCCGACCAGCCATAGCCACCGGCGCGACACGGGCGCGGCCGACGAGGAGGTGACTACCGCCGCCCGCACCGCTGAACTCGGCGACGGTGAACCGCCGCGCCCGGCTGCGCCGCTAGCTACGGTTGCCGTACTCGACCCGGTTGAGCACTGACGACTGCGGATCGCCCCCGGGGAGTGGCG
>NZ_LZJJ01000409.1:0-10006 GCF_001667625.1 Mycobacterium sp. E1715 | reverse complement strand
GGGTACGCCAGGTCGTCAACGATGCGCTCGACGACCTGCCGAACGGTGAATTCGACTGGATTCAACGGGTCGCCGAGGTAGAACGCCGGCTCGTCGAAGCGGGCCGCTGTGATCGTCACCATAAGACTGAACAATAGAACATCAACTGTTAATCTGCGAGTAGCCGTCCCGCCGGCCTGGCTGCGGCGCGGCATTGGCAGAAGAACAAAATCTGTTTTATTGTTGCATGGTGACGATCACAGCGGCCCGCTTCGACGAGCCGGCGTTCTACCTCGGCGACCCGAACGCCACATTCGCGCAGTTGCGCGAACACGATCCCGTGCATTGGTACGAGGAGGGCCAGTTCTGGGTGATCACCAAGTACGAAGACATCAAGGGTATCTCGGCTCGACCCGAGAGGTTCAAGTCGGAGCGCATTGGGATCATGATGGATCTGATCGCGCACCGGGAGGGCCGCGACCCTCAGGGATATGGCAACCGCGGCATCATGTTCATGGATCCGCCGGTGCACCGAGTGCACCGCAAGGCCGTCGGCGTGCGGTTCACGCCGGCCGCGGTCGCCAAGATGGAGGCCCGGGTACGCCAGGTCGTCAACGATGCGCTCGACGACCTGCCGAACGGTGAATTCGACTGGATTCAACGGGTCGCCGAGCCCATCCCCGTGTATGTGTTCGCCTACCTGCTGGGAGTGCCCGAGGAAGACTGGCCGAAGGTCGCGGGCTGGGCGACCACGATCGCCAACGTCGGTGGTGGGGCCGCGAGCGACGAGGACTACGCATTCATCTTCGAACACATCGGGCCCTATCTGATGGGCCTCGTCGCCGAACGCAAGGAGCATCCTCAGGACGATCTGCTCACGATGCTCTCCCAGGTGACCGTTGACGGGGAGCCCTTCGACGACATGCAGGTGATGATCTACGCGCTCACCTTGCTCGCCGCCGGCAGTGAGACCACGCAGAGCCTGATCGCGGGAATAGCCGATTGCCTCGACACGCATCCCGACCAATCGGCGGTGTTGTTCGCCGAACCTGGCCTGAGCGGCAACGCCGTCGAGGAGGTGCTGCGTTACTGGACGCCGGTGATGAGCATGGCCCGGCAGGCGGCCCGCGACGTTCGTCTGCGCGGTGCGGAGGTCAAGGAAGGCGACGGGGTGCTGCTCGCCTATGCGTCCGCGAACCGCGACCAGGAGCACTGGGGCCCGACCGCCGAACAGTTCGACATCCACCGCCAGGACGCCGCCAATCACCTCGGCTTCGGGGTCGGCGAGCACTTCTGCATGGGCGCCGCCCTGGCTCGACGCGAAGCTCGTCTGCTGCTGGAGGAAGTGGCGCGGCGCGCCAAGGGGATTCACGTGGTCGGCGACCGAGTGCCCCGCGTGTCGACGCTGGTGCACACGCACGACCACCTGCCTGTTGTGCTCGACTACCGCTGAGGGGCGTGCCCATGAGCGGACCCATGGCAGGCGTACGCGTCCTCGAGGTCGCCCAGTGGACGTTCGTTCCGGCCGCCGGTGCGGTGCTGGCGGACTGGGGCGCCGACGTACTCAAAATCGAACATCCGCGCACCGGCGATGCCCAGCGGGGCCTACGTCAGCTCGGCAACGTGCAGATCGCCGGCGACCGCAACCCCGTCATGGAGCACGCGAACCGCGGCAAACGATCTATCGCCCTGGACATCTCGACACCGGCCGGCCATGAATTGCTGATGGACATTGCGCGCACAAGCGACGTGTTCCTGACCAACTTCTTGCCCGACGCCCGTGCCAAACTGCGGATCGACGTCGATGACTTGCGGACGGCGAATCCCGACATCGTCTATGTGCGGGGCAGCGCATACGGAACGCTCGGCGACGAGGCCGGCATCGGTGGCTACGACATGACGGGCTTCTGGAGCCGGGGCGGTAGCGCGGCAAGCGTCACCCCGCCCGATATGGGCGGCGTCGTCGCACAACCCGGCCCGGCGTACGGAGATTCTCTGGGCGGCATGACAATTGCCGGCGGAATCGCGGCGGCGCTGTTCGCTCGTGATCGGACCGGTGAGGCCAAGGTGGTGGATGTGTCGCTCCTCGGAGTGGGGGTGTGGGC
The DNA here is from genome assembly GCF_001667625.1 of Mycobacterium sp. E1715. NCBI lineage: Bacteria > Bacillati > Actinomycetota > Actinomycetes > Mycobacteriales > Mycobacteriaceae > Mycobacterium > Mycobacterium sp. E1715. Next base: position 7,922 of record NZ_LZJJ01000409.1, on the reverse strand, counting down.
GATGGGGGTGGCAGTCAACGCCGCGCTGATCTCCGGAGAGCCGTGGCAGGCAAACCCCGCCGGCGCCAACGTCGCCCCCCACAATCCGCTGGTGGGCTTCTACCGCACCGGCGACGGGCGGTACATGGGATTGTCGATGATGCAAGGTTTCCGCCATTGGGCGGACTTCTGTTCGCGGGTCGGACTCCCCGAGCTTGCCACCGACGAACGCTTTGCCAGCCATGAGCTGCTAACCCGCAACGCGGCCCAGGCAACTGCGATCCTGCGCGAGGTGCTCGGAAGCAAAACCCTCGAGCACTGGCGCAAAGCGCTGGCCGGTTTCGAAGGGCAGTGGGCGCCCGTACAGAACACGATGGATGTTGTGGCTGACGAGCAGGTGAGGGCAAACGGTGTCATCGCGCCCGTCCAAGGCAGCGGCGGTGCCCTCGAGTTGGTATCGAGCCCCGTGCTTTTCGATCAGACACCGTTTACTCTCGGCCCGACACCGGAGTTCGCCGAACATACCGAGGCGCTATTGCTCGAACTGGGCAAGGACTGGGACGACATCATCGCCCTCAAGGACAGCGGGACCATCGCGTGATCGACAGCCCTCTTAAGATCCAACCAACGGAGTAAGCAGATGAATCGAGTCAGCGGCAAAGTTGCGGTCGTCACGGGTGCGGCGCGCGGCCAAGGACGCAGTCACGCAGTCCATCTCGCCGACGAGGGTGCCGACATCATCGCCGTTGACATCTGCGACGACATCGCGACCAACGACTACCCGATGGCACGCAAGAGCGACCTCGACGAGACGGCGAAGCTGGTGGAGAAGGCCGGCCGGCGGGTGGTCACCGCGGTGGCCGATGTGCGGGATCGGGCGGCCCTGAAGAAGGCGATCGACGACGGCGTTGCCCAACTGGGCGGGCTGCACGTCGTCGTCGCCAACGCCGGCATCTGCCCGCACGGAGAGCACAAAGGGTATCCGGCGTTCCGCGACGTGCTCGACGTGAACTTCCTCGGCGTGGTCAACACCGTCAACGCCGCGTTCGACCATCTGGACACCGGTGCGTCGATCATCGCCACCGGCTCGATCGCCGGACTGGTCTCCCAACACGACATGTTCAACGGTGGCGGCAACGCGGGCCCCGGCGGGCTCGGCTATGGTCTGGCCAAGAAGTTCGTCCGCGACTGGGTCAAATCGATGGCGATGACGCTGGCGGCGCGCGAGATACGCGTCAACGCCGTGCACCCGACGAACGTGAACACCGCGATGATGAACAACCCGATGATGTACAAGACGTTCCGGCCCGACCTGGAGGCTCCGACACACGACGATGCCTTCGTGATCTACCCGATGCTCCAGGCGATGCCGGTGCCCTGGGTGCAGCCCGAGGACATCTCGCACGCCGTGGTCTACCTCGCCTCTGACGAATCGCGATACGTCACCGGGCTGCAGATGTTCATCGACGCCGGTGCCGCGCTGAAAATGGGTTTCTGACCTCCCCGACGACATGACACCCGATCAGGCGGTACGAAGCTGGCTCGAGAGTCACCTGGGGCCCGTGCGGGCCTTCGAGCGCCAACCACGTTGGCGTCCGGCCTGGTTCGCCGACGTCGAACGCGACGGCACGATCATGCCGCTGTATGTGCGGGGCAACCGCGAGGGCATGGAGTTCTCGTTGTCCACCCATCGAGAGGCGGACATCCTTGAAGCCCTGGAGAAGCAAGGGATTCCAGTCCCACACATTCACGGTCGGATTGAGGCACCACCGGCCATCGTGATGGATCGCCTCCCCGGCGCCACCAATCTGTCAACCTCGCCGAGTGCAGCAGAACGCAACTCGGTCATCGATGAATACATGGAAATCCTTGCGCGGATCCATCGGCTGGATCCGGGTGAGTTCTCCACCGCCGGGCTCAAGTTGCCCGAAAGCCCTCAGCAGCACGCGTTGTCGAGCTTCGAAGCGTCCGTCGCGAGGTATCGGTCTACCAAGAAGCGCCCGGAGCCGTTTCTGGAATTCGGCATCGGCTGGATCCGCCGCCACGTTCCCGCGCACCGGTTCGACCCTCGCTTCGTCCTCGGCGATCCCGGACAGTTCATGTTCGCCGACGGTCGTGTGACCGGACTGCTCGACGTCGAACTGGCCTACCTCGGCGACACCGCCCACGACCTCGCAGGACTGCGCCTGCGCGACATCTCCGAGCCCCTCGGCGACCTCGAGCGCGCGTTCCGGCGCTATGAGGAGGTTTCCGGCGTGGAACTGGACCTGCCGGTGGTCGAGTTCCACACCGCGCAGTTCTCGCTCACCACGCCTCTCTCGTTGGTGATGGTCTTGCACAACCCTTTTCCGATGAGCGACTTGCTGCAATATGAGGAGTGGTTTCAGCAATGCTCGCTCAACGCAGTCGAAGCCATGGCCGCGGTCGAGGGCGTCGCCCTCGGCGATTACCGACTCCCGCAGGCGACAGATGTCCGCCAGAGCGGCCTTATCGACGCGTTGGCACCCATCATCGAGGAGCTAGCGGCCGAGACCGAGATTGAGCGCTTTCGCCGGCATCAAACGGCGCAAACCGCGCGCTACGTCGCCGGCGTCTGCCGGCACGGCCCCGCGATCGAATCCGAAAACCTCGACGACGTCGAACGCTTGCTCGGCTCCCGATACGCCGACTGGCGTGCAGGCGATGCGGCGCTTGAGGCATTCGTGCTGCAGGCGCCCGACAACATGGACACCGAGCTCATTCGGCTGTTCCACCGCCGCATCATGCGGCAAATGCGTTTACTGGAGCCGGTTCTCAACCGCGCCGGCGGCGTGCACCCGCTGACGCCGCTGGCCCGGTTACTCGGCCGCTGACGCGCGCGTCGGAGGCCGCTACCGTGCGACGAGCTCCAGCCGCTTCCGTCGCCGGACCAGGATGCTGGGCAGCCAATCTCCGACGTCACACGCGTCGATCCAGGTGGTCCGCTCCAGTAGCATCTTGAACACGATCTGAGCCTCCAACCGGGCCAGGGCCGCCCCGACGCAGAAATGCACGCCCTTGCCGAACGTCACATGCCCCTTCCCGTTGCTGCGGTCGAGAAGGAATTCGTTGGGCGACTCGAAGTGCTCGGGGTCGCGGTTGGCGGCTCCCCACAAAAGAATCAGATGCGCATTCCCCGGCACCTCCACCCCGCCGAGGGTGGTGTCACGCCACACGTGGCGGTAGTGGCCACGAAACGGCGGCTCGTAGCGCAGTGTTTCTTCGATGAAATTGCCTAGTAGTTCCGGGTTTTCGCGAATCCGCTGTTGGACCTCGGGGCGGTCGGCGAGAATCCATGCCGCACTGCCCAACAACGAGGCGGTCGACTCGCCGGCGGCACTGAACAGCGTGAGCATGATGCCCATCGCCACGGCCTGGTCCACCTCGCCGGAGGCGTAGCGGGCGGCCATGTCCGGTATCAGCCCGGATTTGTCCGCGGTATCCGCCTTGTCGAAATGTTCCATGACGTACGCCGACAGTTCGAACGCCGCAATCCCGGCCTCCGCGAGCTGCGCCTCGGTGACGACGCCGTCGAGCAGGGTGGTGGTGGCGTAACCCAGCCGGATCAGTTTGTCGACATCGGCATGGGGCAGGCCCAGCAATTTTGCGACCACCATCATCGGGAGCCGGTTCGCCACCGCGCCCATCCATTCGATGCGTCCTTGGTGCAGGTTCTCCTCCCACAGGCGCTCGGCGGTCTCCGCAGCGAATTCCTCGATGATCCGCACCCGGCGCGCGGACAGGTGTGGGAGCAAGATCTTGCGGTGCAGTGCGTGCGCCGGATCATCGGCCGTGGCCAGGGCGTGGGTGGGGCTTCCCGCCTCCATCATCGGCAACGCCCCGATGCTGCCGTCCTCGCGGAAAATCATGGTTGCCGTGAGATTGGACGAAAAGTCATCGACCCGAGTGACGGCCTCGATCAACGCGTCCCAGCCACACACGGCATAGAAGTCGGAATCGGCGATGCGATGCACCGGAGCCGTCGCGCGCATCCGGTCATACATCGGATACGGATCCTGCAAAGCCTCGGCACCGAAGAAATCGACCGGGTCGCTCAAGACCGCCATAGACCCAGGCTGAAGGTGACCGTCGGCGCGGTCAATAGGGCGAGGAAAGTTTGATAAGCCTCCCGCCGCGCCGTCCGTGCACCCCAAACCGCTTGCGCGGGAGGACCAGCGCGTTAGCCTGAGAATTGTTACCGATAATTCTCACCCTGAGGGAAGTTTCTGTCGGCTGTACGGGAGGGTTGCATGGCACGGAACGACTGGCTGGTGGGCCGGGATCGCCGCAGCGCAGCCGCCGAACGGATATATGCGGCCGCCGCCGACCTCATCTCGCACGTCGGATACGACGAGTTCACCATCGAGAGCCTCGCCGAAACGGTCCACTGCTCACCGGCGACTATTTACCGGCACGCCGGCGGAAAGGCGGCCATCAGGGACGCGGTGGTTGCCCTCCAGGCAAGCCGCATCGTCGATACCGTGCGCGAGGCCATCAAAGACCTGACCGGCCGCGAACGAGTGGTGACGGCCACCATCCTGGCCCTGCAGCGCCTGCGCTCTGATCCGTTGGCGCAGCTCATGCAGACCGCACCGACGGTGCCGCGCAGCGAGTGGCTCACGAACTCCCCCGCTGTCACCGCACTCGCCTATGACATGCTCGGATCCGACAATGCAGATCCACTTGCCGCCCAATGGCTTATCCGGGCGTTCCTGGCGCTGTGGTGGTGGCCGGTGAGGGACCCCGCCGACGAACGCGCCCTCGTCGAACGCTTTTTCGGCCGGTCTTACGAAGACCCCGGCTGAGGGCCGAATCACCGACCCAGTACGGCCACAACACAGGACCCACCGCCCCCCATCGCCTGCGCCAGCCCGACGCGGGGATCGGCGGCCTGCCGCGAATCCGACTCTCCACGAAGCTGACTCACCACCTCGGCGACCTGGGCCAGTCCCGTTGCACCGAACGCATGCCCGCGGGCAAGGCAGCCGCCGTCGGTGTTGGTCGGCAGCCTGCCTTTGGATCCCAACCCGCCCGACTGGACGAGTTCGGCGACATCCTTGACGTCGACGAGGCCGAGTGCGATCAGCGCGGTGACCTCCTCGCTGGCGCACATGTCATGCAGGGAAACAATTCCGACGTCATTCGCCGCGACCTGCGCCGCGGCGTAAGCCCGCCCTGCCGTCAGGGTTATTTGCGACGGCGGGCCGACGCACGGACCGGCCAGCGGCCAGCCCGGGTCGCGCGGCCAACTCGTCTGCTCGATGGCGTTGATCGCCACGGACCGCATGCGTGGTCCGGACGTCACGACGATCGCGGCGCCGCCGTCGACCGAGGCGTGACACATCATCTTGGTTAGCGGCTCGGCGATCATCCGCGACGACATCACCTGTTCAACGGTCACCTCGTGGTCGTTGCGCCGAGCCGCCAGCGGATTCAGGCGCGCCTGGTTATACGACTTGGCCGCGACGGCACCGATAACATCCGGCGCGCAGTTCGCCTCGTACAGAAAGCGATTCGCCTCGATCGCGTAGTGGATCTGCGGCGGGAACCGGTCCCAGAAATCGACCGCCGCCGGTACCACCCCGCCGGGCTCGAGCGCGGTCGTCTTCTCATAGCCGATCGCCAACGCCGCCTCGCAGCGGCCCGACGCCACCGCCCACACAGCATGCCGCAGGGCGACCATGCCCCCCGCCGAGGCGCTTTCGATCGCGGTTACCGGGATCCCGCTGCGTCCCAACGCATGCGCGACCTTCAGCCCGGTCTGCGGCGGCGCCATCGACGACGAGCAGAAGACCTCGCCGATGGCGTCATAGCCGAGACCCGCGTCCTCGAGCGCCTGCCGGGCGGCCGTCACCCCGAACTGGGCGAGCGCGGTGTCGCCGTGTTTGCCGAAGGGGGTGAGCCCGACGCCCGCGACGTGGACGCCCGTCACGCCGGATCCGCCTCGAAGAGCAGCACTTCAGCCTCGCCAAGCTTCCGCTCGACGATTCGGCCAACGGCACCGGGCCCGGGCCGTGGCCCGGACACCAGGAGTTGCACCCGGCCTTCGCGAGTGTCGACCCATGCGACGGAGTAGCCCTCCTGGCCGAACTCGGGAATCGGCGACCTCGACGGCACGAACGTCGATGCCCACACCGTCGCAGTCTCATCACTGGGTGGATCAGCCGGCACTTGTCATCCTCTCCTGACGGGCATTCGCGTCGCCCAGGGCCGGCGGCGGCGCCAGCGGGATCGGGCCCTGCCCGGTGAATCGCCACGGGAGACCGACCAGGCGCGCGGTGGTGATATCCGGATCGGGGTGGGCGATCTCCGGGAAGAATCCCCGCGCGGCCAGGTGGGGGTCGTTCACCAGGTCGTCCGCGCGCTGCACGACCGCAGCGCGCAACCCCGCGGCCGTCAGGCGCGCTGCCGCCTCGCGGGCCGGTTCGCCGGCGATCAGCGCGGCGAGCTGATCGGGTTCCCCGGCCAATTCCGTCAGGCGCGCCCGGTCCGCGGGAGCCGAGAGTTCGACCGCCACCCAGCGGTCATCGGCGCTACGGTAGACGCCGCCCCGCGCGTCGGCCCCACCGTCGTACACCACCCCGACGGGGGCCGAGGCCGCGGCGACGAATTCGGCCACCGTGGACGCCACCACCTCGGCCATGGACAGATCGATCACCGCCCCGAAGTCGCGGGCAGGCCCGAGCGCCCAAGCCGCTATCACGGTGGCCGCCACCACCGAAGACAGCGGGTCGGCGATTACCGTGCCGAGCCGCGCCGGCGACCCGTCGGATCCCGTGGTGAGTCCGGCCAGACCCCCGTAGGACTGAACGTTGTTGGCGTACACGCGGTATCCGGCCATGGGACCCGTCGACCCGAAACCCGAGACCCGCATCACCAACCGGCCCGAGTCGGCGATTTCGGCGGGGTCGACGCCGAGCCGGGTCAGCCGTGCCGCGCCGACATTCTCGATCAGCACGTCGGCTTCCTCGAGGGCGGCGGCGACGTCCTGCGTCGGCCGGCCGGGATCGATCAGCGCGCTGCGCTTGGAGTGGTTGGCCACCGCGAAATACGCGCCGCGCTCGACGCCGGGCCGCCCTGCGGCGAACGGTCCGGTGCGGCGGTAGATGTCGAGTCGGTCGCGGTCTTCCAGTCGCAGCACCCGGGCACCCATCCCACCGAGCAACGCGCCGACGATCGGCCCGGCCAGGACGTGGGTCAGCTCGGCGACTCGCAGGTCGTTCAGCCGGCCCGTGCGGTGCCGTCCGAACCGCCCGCCCGGGCGCGTCGCCCATGGGGGGGCCAGTACGGACAGGGCAGTACCGCCCAGTCGAGTCACCGAAATGGCTCCGCGAGAAGCGAATTGGGGCGACGTCAGGATCTCCGCGGGTGTATTCACCGGCGTCGAAGGCACGCCGTTGGCCTGCAACAGGGCTGCGCAGTCTTCCTTGAGGAGCGTCGCCGCCCACGCCCCGACGTGGTGGTTGATCAAATCGGCGTGCTCTATCCGGGCGGCTCGTTCGCCCAGGCCCGTGGCCCATCCGGGATGACCCAAGGCCACCAACAGGCCGGTCCACTGGTGATTTTCGACGGCGGTGATGCGCACCAGTCCGTCGCGGCAGGCGAACAAGCCCGACGGGGCGAGATAACGCCCGCTGCCCGCCCTTCCCGGGCAGGAGTACAGCACGTGGGCGCACTCGGGAAGGGCCGCGGTGAATGCGACCGCCTCCTGCACCGACACATCCACGCTCACCGGCGCGCTCGTAGCGTTGCGCCGATCGAGGCCGTGCAGGGCCGCCAGCGCCGTCACCGCGCCCGCCGCCTTGAGCGCGACATAGCCAGGGGCGGGCACCGGCGTCCCGTCAGAGCCCTCGATCGTAGCGAGCATGCCACCGGTCGCTTGGGCGATCAGTTCACCACCCCGCTCGACGGAGCGCGGTCCGGTC
>NZ_LZJJ01000408.1:0-3677 GCF_001667625.1 Mycobacterium sp. E1715 | reverse complement strand
GCCGGTGCAGGGCCGGGGCGGGAGCCCGCTCCTCACCGGCGAGGCGTTCGGCGGTTTCCAGCATCGCGCACCCGCAGGTGTAGCGGCCGTAATCGCTGACGATGTCGGTGGCGAACGCGTCGATCGAAACCACCTGGGTGACGATGTCGAGATTGCGGCCGGGATGCAGCTGCGCGTCGATGTGTGCGAATGGCTCCAGGCGTGCGCCGAATTTGCTGCGGGTGCGACGAACGCCCTTCGCCACCGCGCGAACCAAGCCGTGATCGCGGGTAAGCAGGGTGACGATCCGGTCGGCTTCGCCGAGCTTGTGCTGGCGCAAAACCACAGCCCGGTCTCGATACAGCCGCATCACAATAGTTTTGCACCCCGCCGCGACAATGCTGGTATCCGCGCCGGTTAGTCTCGTACCCCGTGATTGGCGCTTCCGAGTCAGGTCCCGGGTCCGTTTTCGGATCCGGTGGCCAGCGCCTGCCCACGCTGACTGACCTGCTTTATCAGCTGGCCAATCGGTCCGTGACATCGGTCACACTGGTGCGGCGGTCCCTGCACGCCATCCACGCGAGCCAGCCGACGCTGAACGCCTTCCGGGTGGTGCTCACCGAGTCGGCGCTGGCCGCGGCGGCGGCGGCCGACCGGCGACGGGCAGCCGGGGACACGGCGCCGCTGCTCGGCATCCCGATCGCGGTCAAAGACGACGTCGACGTTGCTGGAGTGCCGACCGCGTACGGCACGGAAGGCCATGTCCCGCCCGCCGCCCACGACGCCGAGGTGGTCCGCCGCCTCAAGGCCGCCGGCGCGGTGATCGTCGGCAAGACCAACACCTGCGAGCTCGGCCAGTGGCCCTTCACCAGCGGCCCCGGCTTCGGGCACACCCGCAACCCCTGGTCGCGACGGCACACCCCCGGCGGCTCGTCGGGGGGCAGCGCCGCCGCGGTGGCCGCGGGGCTGGTCACCGCGGCGCTCGGCTCCGACGGGGCCGGCAGCATCCGGATCCCCGCCGCCTGGACGCACCTGGTGGGCATCAAGCCGCAGCGCGGCCGCATCTCCACCTGGCCGCTGCCCGATGCGTTCAACGGCATCACGGTCAATGGGGTATTGGCCCGCACGGTGGCCGATGCGGCGCTCGTGCTCGACGCGGCGTCGGGCAACGTCGAGGGGGACCGGCACAAGCCGCCCCCGATCACCGCGTCCGACTATGTCGGCATCGCACCCGGACCGCTCAACATCGCGCTGTCGACCCGATTCCCGTACACGGGTTTCCGGCCCAAGCTGCACCCGGAAATCCTGGCCGCGACGCGTGCCGTGGCCAAGCAACTGGAGTTGCTCGGCCACACCGTCGTTCCCGGCAATCCCGACTACGGCCTGCGGCTGTCGTGGGACTTCCTCGCCCGGTCCACCGCCGGTCTGCGGGACTGGGAGGAGCGGCTGGGCGACGGGGTGGTGCTCGACCCTCGCACGGTGGCCAACCTGCGCATGGGCCATGTGCTGGGTCAGGCGATTCTGCGCACCGCACGCCGGCACGAAGCCGCCGCCCAGCGTCGGGTGGGTTCGATCTTCGACATCGTCGATGTCGTCCTGGCTCCGACAACCGCCCAACCGCCACCGCTGGCCCGCGCCTTCGACCGGCTGAGCAGCTTCGGCACCGACCGCGCGATGATCGCCGCGTGCCCGCTCACCTTTCCCTGGAACGTGCTGGGCTGGCCGTCGATCAACGTGCCGGCCGGGTTCACCTCCGAGGGGTTGCCCATCGGGGTGCAACTGATGGGGCCGGCCAACAGCGAGGGCATGCTGATCTCGCTGGCCGCCGAGCTCGAGGCCGTGTGCGGATGGTCGACCAAACAACCGACGGTGTGGTGGAACGCCGAAACGGGAGCGCCGCCGGTGGCCGGTACCCCGCCGCCGCGAAGGTGAAACCCCAAGCGGCACATGGCGGTGCAACGACCAAGGGGTAGCGGCCCCGAGGCGATCGCATAGCCGAGGGCAGGGCGGGTACACCTGCGCCATGGACCAATCTGATGCTCCACTGTTGGATGCGCTGGTCGATTACCGGCAGAAGAACAGGTACGGGTTCACACCGCCGGGCCACCGGCAGGGCCGCGGCACCGACGAAAGGGTTCTGGCGGTGCTGGGCCGCGAGCCGTTCGCCGACGACGTGCTGGCCAGCGGCGGCCTGGACGACCGCAGAACCAGCCACGAATACCTGAAACACGCCGAGGACCTGATGGCCGAGGCCGTGGGCGCCGACATCGCCTGGTTCTCCACCTGCGGCAGCTCCCTGTCGGTCAAGGCGGCGATGATGGCGGTGGCCGGCGGCGACGGCAGCCTGCTGGTGGGCCGGGACAGCCACAAGTCGATCGTCGCGGGGCTCATCTTCTCCGGAGTGCAACCGAGGTGGATCACCCCCCGCTGGGACGCCGAACATCATTTCTCGCATCCGCCATCACCGCAGCAGGTGGAAGAGACCTGGGAAAAACACCCCGACGCCGCCGGTGCGCTCATCGTCAGCCCCAGCCCGTACGGCACGTGCGCCGACATCGCCGGCATCGCCGAGGTCTGCCACGCGCGCGGTAAACCGTTGATCATCGACGAGGCCTGGGGAGCCCACCTACCGTTCCATGAGAACCTGCCGACCTGGGCGATGGACGCCGGCGCGGACGTGTGCGTGGTCAGCATCCACAAGATGGGCGCCGGCTTCGAGCAGGGTTCCGTATTTCACGTGCAGGGCGACCGGATCGATCAGGACCGCCTATCGGCGTGCGCGGACCTGTTGATGACCACCAGCCCCAACGTTCTCGTGTATGCCGCCATCGACGGGTGGCGGCGCCAGATGGTGCAACGCGGACACGAATTGCTCAGCGGCGCTTTGGATCTCGCGTGTCAGCTGCGTCAGGACATCGAAAACATCCGCGATGTGAAGGTGCTCGACGATGAATTGCTCGGCGTGCAGGCCTCCCACGACCTGGATCGGATGCAAGTGTTGATGGACGTGTCCGCCACGGGCACCTCCGGCTATCAGGCCCATGACTGGTTGCGCGAGCACGCGCACCTCGACACGGGCATGAGCGATCATCGGCGCATCCTGGCGACCGTGTCCATGGCCGACGACAAGGACACCGCGAGCCGCCTCACGGATGCGCTTGCGGCCTGGCGCACGGCCGCCGACGACTTCGACCCGCCGCCGCCCATCGATCTGCCGTCACCTGAGCAGTTGCAGCTGGAGACCGTTTGCCTGCCGCGCGACGCATTCTTCGGGCGGGTCGAGCAAGTTCCCGCGGACAGGGCCGCGGGCCGCGTTGCGGCCGAGCAGTGCACGCCGTATCCGCCGGGGATTCCCGCGGTGGTGCCCGGCGAGCGGCTCAACGACGCGGTGCTGGATTACCTGTGTTCCGGTGTGCGCGCCGGCATGAACGTTCCCGACGCGGCGGATCCGTCGCTGCAGACAATCCGCGTGCTCGCCTAGCGGCGATCGCAAGCGCGGCGGTGGCGATCGCAACCGCGGCGATCGCAAGCGCGGCGAAGCCGGGCGCCGCGGGTCGCCGCCATCAGCGGAAGCCGGGCGCCGCGGGTCGCCGCACTCAGCGGAAGCCGGACGCCGCGGTTCGCCGCGTCTGTTTCAGAAACCAAGCCGGCCAAGCTGTTTGGGATCGCTCTGCCAATTCTTGGCGACCTTCACGCGC
>NZ_LZJJ01000407.1:0-3191 GCF_001667625.1 Mycobacterium sp. E1715 | reverse complement strand
GCTCGGGGCGGCGACCAGGGCGCGACCGTTCACCGCCGCGGTGACCGCGGCGCGCACGGCGGCCACATCGGCGCCCGGCCTGGTGGCGATCAGTATCGAGTCGAGCTGACCGGGGCGGCCGCTGACGCTCTGCGCCAGGGCGAGCGGTGCGAGGACGTAATGCCCGCCGTTGAGATCGGCGAACTGCTTGCCCGCGAGCACCTCGCTGACCCTGACCGAGCCCGAACCCAGTTGCAGCGTCTGGCCTTTCGTGTAGCCGACCCGTGGCCCGACCTGGACCCCGTCGGGCGCCGAGGACAGCGCCTGCACCGGTCGTGCGACCGCGTCCTTCAGGGCACCGCCCAGCGCGGCGGTGCTCGCATCCGCGCCGAGCAGCAGCACCGGACCGGTCGGCGTGGTCGCGGAGGTCCGGATCATCGGCGCCGCCGTGGCGACTCCGGGCACCGCGGCCACGTCGGCCAGTATCGTGTCGGGAAACCCGGCGTCGGTGCTGCCCGAGACCTCGAGTGCGGCCACACCGGCGATCCCGTCGGCCAGCCGGTTGACCGATCCGGTGATCGATCCGAAGATGCCGAAGATCGCGACCAGATAGGTTGCGGACACGGCCATTACGGCGACCGACGCGAACGTGCGGCGGCGATGCACGGCGAGTTCACGCAGGCTGAATACCCGCAGTCGGCTCGCGACCGCCGTGATCATCACGCGGGGACCGCCGGCACGTCGGACCCGACCCGTCCGTCCTGCAGCGTGATCACCCGATCGGTCGCCGCCGCGGCGTCGGCGTTGTGGGTCACCATCACCACCAGCCGCCCTTGGCCGTCCTCGTGTGCCACCTCGGCGAGCAGCTCCAGGATTGCGGCGCCCGTCGTCGAGTCGAGGTTGCCGGTGGGCTCGTCGGCGAGGATCAGCGGCGGATCCATCATCAACGCCCGCGCCACCGCGACCCGCTGCATCTGGCCGCCGGACAGTTCCGCCGGCCGGTGCTCGATGCGGTTGCCCAACCCGACGCGGTCGAGCAACCGGATCGCCTGGGGCTTCGCCCTGCCCAGCCGGACACCGTCGAGCAGCTTGGGCACCGCGACGTTCTCCCAGGCCGACAGCGTCGGCAACAGGTTGAAGAACTGAAAGATGAAACCGACCCGGTGGTGGCGGAATCGCGACTGCTGTTCGTCGCCCAGGCGGCCGATCTCCTCGCCGTCGAACGTGATCGAGCCCGAATCCGGGGAGTCGAGCGCGCCGAGCAGATGCAACAAGGTGCTCTTACCGGCGCCGGAGGGCCCGACCACCGACACGAACTCGCCCCCCGCGAGGCGCAGGCTGATCCCGTCGATCGCCCGCACCGCTTGACCGCCGACCCGGTACTCGCGCACCACGTCACGCAGCTCGATGGTCATCTAGGCACCACGATCGCCGCCCGCAGACGGTTCACGCGCCGGGGTGAACCGATCAAGAACCCGGTTCGTGTCTGAAGACATGTTCGGCAACTACCGGGTGGTCGATCACGTCGTCGGCCAACTGGCGGCGCTCGGGGTGGACCACATCTTCGGTGTCGACGGCGCCAACATCGAGGACCTCTACGACGCCGCGCACTACCGGCCCGAGGTGACCGCGGTGCTGGCCAAGCACGAGTTCTCGGCGGCCACCATGGCCGACGGGTACAGCCGCAGCGGCGCCGGCCTCGGCGTGGTGGCGTCGACGTCCGGTGGGGGAGCGCTGAACCTCGTCGCCGGCCTGGGCGAGTCGTTCGCCAGCCGGGTTCCCGTGCTGGCCCTGGTCGGCCAGGCCCCCACCACGATGGACGGCCGGGGCAGCTTCCAGGACACCAGCGGGCGCAACGGCGCCCTGGATGCCCAGGCGCTGTTCTCGGCGGTGTCGGTGTCGTGCGAGCGGGTGCTCGCGCCGGCCGATATCGTGTCGGCGCTGCCCCGGGCGGTCTCCGCCGCGCGCACCGGCGGCCCCGCGGTGTTGTTGCTGCCCAAGGACATCCAGCAGGCCCACGTGTCCGTCGAGGATGGCGCCGAGCGTCCGGCCGACCTCGGCGCGCCGATCGGCAACCCGCAGGTCATCGCCGCGGAACTGCGCCGGGCCACCGGTCAGGTCACGATCATCGCCGGCGAGCAGGTGGCCCGCGACGACGCCCGGGCCGAGCTCGAGCACCTGCGCGCGCTGCTGCGCGCCCGGGTGGCCACCGTCCCCGACGCCAAGGACGTGGCCGGCACGCCGGGATTCGGGTCGTCGTCGGCGCTCGGGGTGACCGGCGTGATGGGCCACCCCAGCGTGGCCGATGCCGTGGCCGCCAGTTCCGTGTGCCTGATCGTCGGCACCCGGCTGACGGTCACCGCGCGCGGCGGCCTGGACGACGCCCTGGCCGGCGTGCGAACCCTGTCGATCGGGTCGGCGCGGCCCCATCCGCGCTGCACCCACGTGCACACCGACGACCTGCGCGGCTCGCTGCGCCTGCTGACCCAGGCGCTACGCGGTCACGGCCGCCCGAACGGCCTGCGCGTGCCGGACGTGGTGCGGCGCACCGAGCTGACGCCGCCGGCCTGCCCCGGCCCGGGCGTGCGTTACCGCGACGCCATGGCGGTGCTGGACCGGACCCTGCCCGACGCGGTCGACATCGTGGTCGACGCCGGCAACACCGGTGCCGCCGCCATCCACTACCTCCCGGCGCGGCGCGGCGGCAGGTTCGTGGCCGCGCTGGGCATGGGCGGCATGGGTTACAGCTTCGGGGCCGGGATCGGGATGGCGTTCGGCCGTGCGAACGGCGGTCGGGCCGGCGGACGCACCGTGGTGATCGCGGGCGACGGCGCGTTCTTCATGCACGGCCTGGAGGTGCACACGGCGGTGCAATACCAGCTTCCCGTGACGTTCGTCCTGTTCAACAACAACGCCCACGCCATGTGCGTGACCCGCGAGCAGCTGTTCTACGGCGACCGCTACAGCTACAACCGTTTCCGGCCGAGCGCGCTGGGAAGCGGCCTGGCGGCCATGTTTCCCGGGCTGACATCGGTAGATGTCAGCGAACCCGCACAATTCGCCGCGGCGATTCGGGTGGCGCTGGAAGTTGCGGGCCCGGCTGTGGTCAGCGTCGAGTGCACCGCCGACGAAATGCCGCCGTTCGCACCATTTCTCGCCGCGCTGCCCAGCAACGCGGTTGTTGCAGAACAGGTTTCGACCGTAAAGGAGAA
>NZ_LZJJ01000406.1:0-10689 GCF_001667625.1 Mycobacterium sp. E1715 | reverse complement strand
GCCGGGTGGCGCGGGGCCAGATCCTCTACGACGCACCCGAGGTCGTCATCCCGATGCTGGCTCTCGACGGCGCGCACACGTACCCCGACGCCGCCCGCACCGAGGCCGAGCACACCATGTTCACCGTCGCCGTCGGGGCGGCCGTGCAGGCCCTGCTCGTCGCCCTGGCCGTGCGGGGGGTGGGCAGCTGCTGGATCGGCTCGACCATCTTCGCCCCCGACCTGGTGCGCGCCGAACTCGAATTGCCCGCCGATTGGGAGCCGTTGGGCGCCATCGCGATCGGTTACCCCGAGGAACCCGCCGGCCCGCGCGACGCCGCGGACGCCGGGGATTTGTTGATCCGCAAGTGATACTGGCCCCATGAGATTCGCGGGCAAGGCGGCGGCGTCCGCCGACAAGGCCCGCGGCGGCTACTACACGCCCGCGCCCGTGGCCCGGTTCCTGGCCGGCTGGGTTCGCGAAGCCGGACCGCGCATCGTCGAACCCTCCTGCGGCGACGGTGCCATCCTGCGCGAGCTGGCCGCCCTCGGCGGACGGCCCCGCGGCGTCGAACTCGTCGGCGAGGAGGCGGCCAAGGCAAGGCAATTCGCGCCCGTAGACGCCGCGAACCTGTTCGGCTGGCTCGCCACCACCGAACCCGGCGCCTGGGACGGCGTCGCCGGGAACCCGCCCTACATCCGGTTCGGCAACTGGGCGGCCGAGCAGCGCGAGCCCGCGCTGGAACTGATGAGGCGCGCGGGCCTGCGGCCCAGCCGCCTGACCAACGCCTGGGTCCCCTTCGTGGTGGCGAGCTCGATCTTGGTGCGCGACGGCGGCCGGGTGGGACTGGTGCTGCCGGCCGAATTGCTTCAGGTCACCTACGCCGCGCAGCTGCGCGAGTTCCTGCTGAGCCGGTTCAGCGACATCACCCTGGTGACGTTCGAGCGCTTGGTGTTCGACGGCATCCTGCAGGAGGTCGTGCTGTTCTGCGGGGTCGCCGGCGCCGGGCCGGCCCGCATCCGCACCCTGCACCTCACCGACGCCGACGCGCTCGCGCGCGCGGCCCTGGACGTCGACTGGGCTCCCGCGCTGCTGCACGAGAACGAGAAGTGGACCAAATATTTTCTGCGCCCTGACGCGATCCGGGCGCTGCGAACGCTCAAGGGATCGGCGGCCATGACCCGCCTCGGCTCGGTCGCCGACGTGGACGTCGGCATCGTCACGGGCCGCAACAGCTTCTTCACGTTCACCGACGCGCAGGCCCGCGAACTCGCGCTGCTGCCCCACTGCGTGCCGCTCGTCTCGCGCAGCGCGCAGCTATCCGGGCTGTTCTACGACACCGACTGCCGGGCAGGCGATGTCGCGGCCGGGCGTCGGACCTGGCTGCTCGACGCGCCGCGCGAGCCGGACGACCCCGCGCTGATCGCACACATCCGGGCCGGTGAGTCCGCCGGCGTGCACCGGGGCTACAAATGCTCGATCCGCAAGCCGTGGTGGAGCACTCCGTCGCCGTGGGTCCCGGATCTGTTCCTGCTGCGACAGATTCACCTGGCGCCGCGGCTGACCGTCAACGCCGCCGACGCGACGAGCACCGACACCGTGCACCGGGTCCGGCTCTCCCCCGGCGTCGAGGCGGCCGCGCTGGCCACCGCCTTCCACAACAGCGTGACGTTCGCCTTCGCCGAGATCATCGGCCGCAGTTACGGCGGGGGGATCTTGGAGCTGGAACCCCGCGAGGCCGAGCAGCTGCCCATTCCCCCACCGGCGCTGGCCGGCCCGGGGCTGGCCGGCGACGTCGACCTGCTGTTGAAGGCCAACGAGATCGACAAGGCGCTGGACCTCGTCGACCGCCACGTCCTGATCGACCGCCTGGGTCTGCAACCCGAGGTGGTGGCGCGGTGCCGCGCGGCATGGGCCTCGCTGCGGGATCGCCGGAAGCGGCGGGGCGCCCGGTGAGCGTCCGGGAGTCGGCTATCGCGCTGCTGTCCGACTGGCAGGCGCCCGACGCCGGGCAGGATTCGTTGCGCCACGCGGTGCTTGCCTTCGTGCTCGCCCGTCCCGACGCGTGCCGCCGCGAGTGCGTGCCCGGCCACGTCACGGCGTCGGCGCTGGTGGTCGACCACACCGGCGACCGCGTGCTGCTGACGTTGCATCCGCGGCTGGGCCGCTGGGTGCAGCTGGGCGGCCACTGCGACGATGACGACCGCGACATCGCCGCCGCCGCCCTGCGCGAGGCCACCGAGGAGTCCGGCGTCGACGGCCTGCGCATCGAACCCCGGCTGGCCGCGGTGCACGTCCACCCGGTCACCTGCTCGCTGGGCGTGCCCACCCGCCACCTGGATCTGCAGTTCGTGGCGCACGCGCCGGCCGGCGCGCGAATCGCGATCAGCGACGAGTCGGATGACCTGCGGTGGTGGCCGGCCGACGCCCTGCCGGACGGGACCGACCACGCGCTGGCGTATTTGGTCGCGCGCGCTCGGGGCACCACCCGGTCGCGCGGGTCACGCTAGCGTGACCGACGGCGCCGGGCGCCACGCTGGCGTGACGCTCGGCGGAAGAGGGCGTGCGCCTTAGACGTCGCTCGAGTAGCGGATCCCGCCGTCGGGAATCGCAACGCCGGGCCAGACCCGGGCGCCGCGCAGCAGCTCGCAGCGCGCGCCGATGTCGGCGCCGTCGCCGATCACGCCGTCGCGGATCAGCGCCCGCGGGCCGATGCGCGCGCCGAAGCCGATGATCGAGCGCTCGATCACGCTGCCGGCCTCGACCTTGACGCCGTCGAAGATCACCGCGCCGTCCAGCCGCACGCCGGGCCCGATCTCGGCGCCCCGCCCGACGACGGTGCCGCCGACCAGCACCGCGCCCGGCGACACCGCCGCGCCGTCGTGCACCAGCTGCTCGCCGCGGTGGCCGTGCAGCGCGGGTGACGGCGCGATGCCGCGCACCAGGTCCGCCGAGCCGCGCACGAAGTCCTCCGGTGTGCCCATGTCCCGCCAGTAGGTGGCGTCGACGTAGCCGCAGACCTTGACGTCCGGGTCCTTGAGCAGGGCCGGGAACACCTCGCGTTCGACCGACACCTCGCGGCCCCGCGGGATCCGGTCGATGATGCCGCGGGCGAACACGTAAGTGCCCGCGTTGATCTGGTCGGTCGGCGGGTCCTGCGTCTTCTCCACGAAGGCGGTGACCCGGCCGTTCTCGTCGGTGGTGACGCAGCCGAAGGCCCGGGGGTCGCCCACCCGCACCAGGTGCAGCGTGACGTCGGACTGCTGGGCCCGGTGGAAGTCGATGATCTGGTTGAGGTCCGAGCCCGAGAGCACGTCGCCGTTGAACACCAGCACGGTGTCGTGGCGCAGGTGGCCGGCGACGTTGGCGATGCCGCCGCCGGTCCCCAGGGGGCTGTCCTCGGTGACGTATTCGATCTGCAGGCCCAGCTTGGATCCGTCGCCGAACTCCGCCTCGAACACCGCGGCCTGGTACGAGGTGCTCAGGATGACGTGCTCGATGCCCGCTGCGGCGATCCTCGACAGGAGGTGGGTCAGGAACGGCAGACCGGCGGTGGGCAGCATCGGCTTGGGCGCCGAGAGCGTCAGCGGCCGCAGCCGGGTGCCCTTGCCGCCGACCAGAATCACCGCATCGACTTGCGGGTTAGCCATTTGCGCGCCGCCCTTCCGCCAGTTTCCGTCTCCGATCCCGCAGCGCGCCGCGCACCATCAGGCGGGACCGCAACGCCAACGAGCCCCGCAGCACCCAGCGCAGCGGCGCCCGCCACCACCCCGCGTGCCGGTCGGCCAGGAACAGGTAGGTGCTCTCGTGATGCGCGGCCAGGTGGCTCGCCGGGTCGTCCCCGGTGGAGTGGCCCTTGTGGTGCAACACCTCGGCTGACGGCACGTAGACGCTCAGCCAGCCGGCCCGGCCGAGCCGGTCCCCGAGGTCGACGTCTTCCATATACATGAAGTAGCGCTCGTCGAACCCGCCGACCTGGGCGAAGGCGGACCGGCGGACCAGCAGACAAGACCCGGACAACCAGCCCACCGGGCGTTCGGTGGGCTCCAGCCGCTCCTGCCGGTAGGCCGCCGACCACGGGTTGCGCTTCCAGACCGGGCCGACGACCGCGTGCATGCCGCCGCGGACCAGGCTGGGCAGGTGCCGCGCCGACGGGTACACCGAGCCGTCCGGGTCGCGAATCAGCGGGCCGAGTGCGCCGGCGCGCGGCCAGCGGGTCGCGGCGTCTAGCAGGGCGTCGATGCTGCCCGGACCCCATTGCACGTCCGGGTTTGCCACGATCACCCAGTCGTCGCCCGGGTCGAGTTGTTCGACCGCCCGGTTCACCGCGGTGCCGTACCCGAGGTTGGCCCCGGTGTGGAACAGCCGAACGTTCGGGTAGCGCTCGACGGCGGCCTCCGGCGTCCCGTCGGTGGAGCCGTTGTCGGCCATCAGCACGCACACGGGCCGCTCGGTGGCCAGCGACAGCGAGGCCAGGAAGCGCTCGAGGTGTGGGCCCGGTGAGTAGGTCACCGTCACGACCGGCAGGACGTCAGTCACGCGTCGAGGGTAACGGTCGGTCGGCGGCCGCGAGCGCCGCGACAAGCGCGGGGCGCCAGGGCCGTAACGGCCGCAGGCCCGCCGCGGCGGACTCGCGGCCCGACAGCGCGGAGTAGGCCGGGCGCGGCGCGGGCCTGGGAAACTCGGCGGTGCTGACCGGCCGGACGCGCTCGGGGTCGGCGCCGCATGCCTCGAAGATCGCGCGGGTCTGCTCGAAGCGGGACACCGCGCCCTCGTTGGCGGCGTGCAGGATCGGCCCGGGCACGCCGTCGTCGGCGATCTGCAGTAGCGCCTCCGCCAGGTCGCCCACGTAGGTGGGCGACCCGACCTGGTCGTCGACCACGTTGACCGGGCCGTCCCCGGCGGCCAGCCGGCGCATGACGGCGACGAAGTCCTTGCCGTCGGCGCCGGTGTAGACCCAGGCGGTGCGGACGATGACGGCCTCGGGAAGCGCCGCCAGCACGGCCTGCTCCCCGGCGAGCTTGCTGCGCCCGTAGACCCCCGACGGCGCGGTCCGGTCGCTGGGCTCATACGGGCGCGGGTCGGCGCCGTCGAAGTCCCCGTTGAAGACGTAGTCGGTGGAGACGTGGATGAACCGGGCGCCGACGCGCGCGCAGGCGCGGGCGATGTTCTCCGGTCCGGTGGAGTTGACGGCGTAGGCGCCGGCCTCGTCGCTCTCGGCGCCGTCGACGTCGGTGTACGCCGCGCAGTTGATCACCACGTCGCCACCGCGGACGATCCGCTCGGCGGCGGCGGGGTCGGTAATGTCCCACTCCGACGACGTGAGGGCCAGCACGTCACGGCCCTGACCGGCCGCGAGCGAGCGCAAGTAGCGGCCCAGTTGGCCCCCGGCACCGGCGATCACGATCCTGCTCGACATGGTTTGAGTTTGGCATGCGCGCAAAAGCGCGGGCGACGGCCGGGGCGCGCGGGGGTTCGCTACCCGCGAAGCGTCTGTGTCGCAAGTAACCTAGTGGGATGCCTGTGCAACGTGTGGTTCGTGTGATTGCCACTGCGCTCACGCTCGTTGTCGTCCTCGGCACCGGGCTGGCGTGGAGCAACGTCCGCTCCTTCGAGGACGGCATCTTCCACATGTCCGCACCCTCGCTCGGCAAGGGCGGCGACGACGGCGCGATCGACATCCTGCTGGTCGGCCTCGACAGCCGCACCGACGCCCACGGCAACCCGCTGTCGCAGGAGGAACTGGCCACCCTGCGCGCCGGCGACGAGGAAGCGACCAACACCGACACGATCATCCTGATCCGGATCCCCAACAACGGGAAGTCGGCGACCGCCATCTCGATCCCCCGCGACTCCTACGTCGCGGCCCCCGGCCTGGGCAAGACGAAGATCAACGGCGTCTACGGCCAGACCCGTGAGGCCAAGCGCACCAGCCTGGTCAAGGCCGGCGACTCGGCCGAGGACGCCGCCGCGCAGGGCACCGAGGCCGGGCGCGAAGCGCTGATCAAGACCGTCGCCGACCTCACCGGCGTCACCGTGGACCACTACGCCGAGATCGGCCTGCTCGGGTTCTCGTTGATCACCGACGCGCTCGGCGGCGTGGACGTCTGCCTCAAAGAGCCGGTGTTCGAACCGCTTTCGGGTGCCGACTTCCCGGCCGGCCCGCAGCGGCTCGACGGGCCGGAGGCGCTGAGCTTCGTCCGCCAGCGGCACGAGCTGCCGCGCGGCGACCTGGACCGGGTGGTGCGCCAGCAGGTGGTGATGGCCTCGCTGGCCCACCGGGTCATCTCCGGCAAGACGCTGTCCAGCCCCACCACGGTCAAGAGGCTCGAGGCGGCCGTGCAGCGCTCGGTGGTGATCTCGTCGGGTTGGGACGTCATGGACTTTGTGCAGCAGATGCAGAAACTGGCCGGTGGCAATGTCGCGTTCGCCACCATCCCGGTGCTCGACGGCGCCGGCTGGAGCGACGACGGCATGCAGAGCGTGGTGCGGGTGGATCCGCACCAGGTCGCCGACTGGGTCAGCGGGCTGCTGCACGACCAGGAGCAGGGCAAGACCGAGGAGATCGCCTACACCCCGGCGAAGACCACCGCCAGCGTGGTCAACGACACCGACATCAACGGGCTGGCGTCGGCGGTGTCGCAGGTGTTGACGTCCAAGGGATTTGGTGCGGGCACGGTTGGCAACAACGACGGCGGCCACGTCAAGGGCAGCCAGGTGCGGGCCGCCAAGACCGACGACGTGGGCGCCCAGGAGGTGTCCAAGGAGCTGGGCGGGTTGCCGGTGGTCGCTGATCCGTCCCTGGCACCGGGCTCGGTTCGGGTGGTGCTGGGCAACGACTACAGCGGCCCCGGCTCGGGCCTGTCCGGCACCGGGACGGTGATGCCCGCCCGGGTGTCCAACGTCGGTTCGGTGGCGGCGGACCCCAACGTCCCGGCGCCCTCGCCGATCCTGACCGCCGGTTCCGACAAGCCCGAGTGCATCAACTGAGCACGCTTTCCGGCGCCATCCTGGACCCGATGCTGCGGGCCGATCCGGTCGGCCCGCGCATCACCTATTACGACGACGCCACCGGCGAGCGCATCGAGCTGTCCGCGGTCACGCTGGCCAACTGGGCGGCCAAGACCGGCAACCTGTTGCGCGACGAGCTGGGCGCCGGGCCGGGCAGCCGGGTCGCGATCCTGCTGCCGGCGCACTGGCAGACCGCGGCCGTGTTGTTCGGCGTGTGGTGGATCGGCGCCGAGGCGGTGCTCGAACCGGGCGCGGCGGACCTCGCGCTGTGCACCGCCGGGCGGCTGGACGAGGCGGACTCGATGGCCGGTGAGGTGGCGGTGCTGTCGCTGGACCCGTTCGGTCGTCCGGCCGCGGACCTCCCGATCGGCGTCACCGACTACGCCACCGCCGTGCGCGTGCACGGCGACCAAATCGTCGCCGAACGCCATCCCGGCCCGGCGCTGGCCGGCCGGTCCGTCGACGAGGTGCTGGCCGATTGCCAAAGCTCGGCCGCCGCAAGGGAATTGACAGCCAAGGACCGGGTGCTTTCCACCGCCGCGTGGCCGGGCCCCCGGGAACTGGTGGACGGCCTGCTGGCGATCCTGGCCGTCGGCGCGTCGCTGGTGCAGGTCGCCCATCCCGACCCGTCGGCGCTGGCGCACCGGATCGAGACCGAGAAGGTCACCCGGGTGCTCTAGGGACGCGCGATTCATATTGATATCGCTATATTTCAATGTTAACGTCGAGCGAGCGTCGGTTGACGCGGCGACGACAAGGAGGTCCGGGCAATGGCGGGGTACGCGCTCTTGGCAAAGGCGGCATCGACTGTGGTCACCGGCCTCGTCGGCGTGACGGCTTACGAGGTGGTGCGCAAGGCCGTGGCCAAGGCGCCGCTGCACGAGACCGCGGTGTCGGCGGCGGAGCTCGGGCTGCGCGGAACCCGCAAGGCCGAGGAGGCCGCCGAGTCGGCCCGGCTCAAGATCGCCGACGTCATGGCAGAAGCCCGCGAGCGCATCGGCGAGGAAGCGCCCACCCCGGCCGTCGCCGACGTCCACCAGCACGACCACTGACCCCCGTTTAGATGGCGCTCGCCACCGCCCTCGAGCCGGTCCGCTCGAAAGACCCTGCGCTGCAGGTTATTTCGGATGCGGCCGGGCGCATGCGGGTTTCCGTCGACTGGCTGCGGTGCGACTCCCGGCGCGCGGTGGCGGTCGAGGAGGCCGTCGCCAAGGAGGACGGCGTGCGTGTGGTGCACGCCTACCCGCGCACCGGATCGGTCGTCGTCTGGTACTCGCCCCGGCGGTGTGACCGCGCCGCGGTGCTGGCGGCGATCGCCTCCGCCGCGCACGTCGCCGCCGAGCTGATCCCGGCCCGCGCTCCGCATTCGTCGGAGATCCGCAATACCGACGTGCTGCGGATGGTCATCGGCGGCGCGGCGCTGGCCCTGCTCGGCGTGCGCCGCTACGTGTTCGCCCGGCCACCGCTGTTGGGCCCGAACGGCCGGATCCTGGCCACCGGCGTCACCATCTTCACCGGCTACCCGTTCCTGCGCGGGGCGCTGCGCTCGTTGCGCTCGGGCCGGGCCGGCACCGACGCCCTGGTGTCGGCCGCGACGGTGGCGAGCCTGGTGCTGCGCGAGAACGTGGTGGCGCTCACCGTGCTGTGGCTGCTCAACATCGGTGAGTACCTGCAGGACCTGACTTTGCGCCGCACCCGGCGGGCGATCTCGGAGCTGCTGCGCGGCAGCCAGGACACGGCCTGGATCCGGCTCGCCGACGGGGCCGAGGTCCAGGTCCCCATCGACACAGTGGAGATCGGCGACCAGGTGATCATTCACGACCACGTCGCGATCCCGGTCGACGGCGAGGTCGTCGACGGCGAGGCGATCGTCAACCAGTCCGCGATCACCGGTGAGAACCTGCCCGTTTCGGTCGCAGTGGGCGCGCACGTGCACGCCGGGTCGGTCGTGGTGCGCGGGCGCCTCGTGGTGCGGGCCGAGGCCGTCGGCAACCAGACGGCGATCGGACGCATCATCACCCGCGTCGAGGAGGCGCAGCACGACCGGGCGCCCATCCAGACCGTCGGCGAAAACTTCTCCCGCCGTTTCGTTCCCACCTCGTTCATCGTCTCGGCGCTCACCCTGGCGGTCACCGGGGACGTGCGCCGCGCGATGACCATGCTGCTGATCGCCTGCCCCTGCGCGGTGGGCCTGTCCACCCCGACGGCCATCAGCGCCGCGATCGGCAACGGCGCGCGCCGCGGCATCCTGATCAAGGGCGGATCGCACCTCGAGCAGGCCGGCCGGGTGGACGCGATCGTGTTCGACAAGACCGGCACGCTGACCGTCGGCCGTCCGGTGGTCACCAACATCATTGCGTTGCACAAGGATTGGGAGCCCGAGCAGGTGCTGGCCTACGCGGCCAGCTCGGAGATCCACTCCCGCCATCCACTGGCCGAGGCGGTGATCCGCTCGACCGAGGAGCGCCACATCACCATCCCGCCGCACGAGGAGTGCGAGGTCCTGGTCGGCCTGGGCATGCGCACCTGGGCCGACGGCCGCACCCTGCTGCTCGGCAGCCCCGGCCTGCTGCGCGCCGAGAAGGTGCGGGTGTCGAAGAAGGCCTCGGAGTGGGTGGACAGGCTGCGGCGCCAGGCCGAGACCCCGCTGTTGCTCGCGGTCGACGGCAAGCTGGTGGGCTTGATCAGCCTGCGCGACGAGGTGCGCACCGAAGCGGTCGAGGTGCTTAAACAGTTGCGGGACAATGGGATTCGCCGCATCGTCATGCTCACCGGCGACCATCCCGACATCGCCCAGGTGGTCGCCGAGGAACTGGGGATCGACGAGTGGCGCGCCGAGGTGATGCCGGAGGACAAGCTCGAGGTGGTGCGCGGCCTGCAGAACGACGGCTACGTGGTCGGCATGGTCGGTGACGGCATCAACGACGCCCCGGCACTGGCGGCGGCCGACATCGGGATCGCGATGGGCCTGGCCGGAACGGACGTCGCGGTGGAGACCGCCGATGTGGCGCTGGCCAACGACGACCTGCATCGCCTGCTCGACGTCCGGGATCTGGGCGCCCGGGCCGTCGACGTCATCCGGGAGAACTACGGCATGTCGATCGCGGTCAACGCCGCCGGGCTGATCATCGGCGCGGGCGGCGCGCTGTCCCCCGTGCTGGCCGCGATCCTGCACAACGCGTCGTCGGTCGCGGTGGTGGCCAACAGCTCCCGGCTGATCCGGTACCGGCTCGACTAGCTCAGCAGCAGCCGCAGTCGTGGCCGCGCCAGGCCCTCACACCCTGCCAGGCCGCGACGCCGGCGATCCCGAGCCCGACCGCCGGGTCGATCCACCAGCCGCCGGACCAAAGCGCCATCGTCGCCAGCCCGACGAGCACCCCGGCCGCCTGGGCGGCGCACAGGTAGTTCTGCATCCCCTCGGCCTCGGTGGCGCCCGAGTCCAGCCGCGCGCCCAGTCGGCGGTTGGCCCGGCCGAGGATCGGCATCAGCAGCAACCCGGCGGCGGTCAGCGCGAGCCCGATCGCCGACGCCTCGGCGCGCGCAACGCGGTGTCGCGGTGTCGTTCTGGCTGACCGCCCCGTACATCGCCGCGGAATCCGTGCGGGAGCTGATCGGTGAGCACCGCGCCGAGGCGTCGGCGATCGGGCTCGCGCTGACCGCCGCCGGGTTGCTGCTGATGCCGATCCTCGGCCGGGCCAA
>NZ_LZJJ01000405.1:0-22859 GCF_001667625.1 Mycobacterium sp. E1715 | reverse complement strand
GCTGGTTCCACGGGTGCCGCCGGTCCACGGCGTTGCCCAGCGGATCGGTCTTGACGAACATCTCCTGGTCGGTCCAGTCGTCGTAATACGAACTGCCCAACAGGATCCGGATGCCAAGGTTGATGTCGACCAGCGAGTGGGTGACCAGCTTGCCGTCGACCACCACGCCCGGGGTCACGAACATCGCGTTGCCCCAGCGCTCCATGTCCTTGTACGCGAAGTTGCACACCTCGGGGTCCTGGAAAGAGCCCCAGCAGCCGAGCAGCGTGCGGCGCAGTCCGACCTTCTCGTAACCGGGCAGCGCGGTGTAGAAGAAGTCGAACAGGTCGTCGTGCATGGGCACGACCTTCTTCATGAACTCCACGTAGCGCATCAGCCGGGTCATGTAGTCGGTCATCAGCTGGATGGTCGCGACGGTGCCGACCCCCCCGGGGTACAGCGTCGACGGGTGCACGTGGCGGCCCTCCATGAGGCAGAACATCTCTCGCGTCCAGCGGCTGACCGCCAGCGCCTCGCGGTAGAACTCGCCGGTGAACGGGTTGAGCGAGCGCATGATGTCGGCGATCGTCCGGTACCCGTGCGCGCCGGCCTGCGGGGCAGGCGTCTTCTCCGCCAGGGCGAGAACGCTCGGGTTGGTCTCGGAGACCATCTTTTCGCAGAAGTCCACGCCGACCAGGTTCTCCTGGAAGATGTTGTGGTCGAACATGTATTCCGCGGCCTCGCCCAGGTTGACGATCCACTCGCCCAGGTGCGGCGGCTTGACGCCGTAGGCCATGTTCTGCGCGTAGCACGAGCAGGTGGCGTGGTTGTCGCCGCAGATCCCGCAGATGCGGCTGGTGATGAAGTGCGCGTCGCGAGGATCCTTGCCCTTCATGAAGATCGAGTAGCCGCGGAAAATCGACGAGGTGCTGTGGCACTCGACGACCTCTCGGTTCTCGAAGTCGATCTTGGTGTAGATACCCAGGCTGCCGACGATTCTGGTGATGGGGTCCCAGGCCATGTCGACGAGTTGGCCGGGTTCCCGCTTGGCGTGCATGGGTTCAGGGGTGATGGTTGCCATTGCAGTACCGCTCTCCGCCCCCAGGGGCTCCAGTGATGAGAACGAAGCGCGCCGACCCGGTAGCCGAGGTGGCCTACCAGGTGCGGCGCGCCCCGGTGGTTAGTTGATCGCCGTTGTGGCGCCAGCGCGGCTCCTTGTCGACGGTGCGTCCCGTGATACCCCTCAGGTTGCGAATCACGGTGCCGTACAGTCCCGACGCGGTGCTCGATAACTTGCCGCCCGGCGGTTCGTCCATGAAGGGCATGAACTTGTCGGGGAACCCCGGCATGGTGCATCCGATGCAGATGCCACCCACGTTGGGGCAGCCGCCGACACCGTTGATCCATCCGCGCTTGGGCACGTTGCACTTGACGACCGGGCCCCAACAGCCCAGTTTCACAATGCATTTCGGCGATCCGTATTCGGTGGCGAAGTCGCCCTGCTCGTAGTACCCAGCCCGGTCACAACCCTCGTGGACGGTGTTGCCGAACAGCCACTTGGGCCGCAGCGCATCGTCGAGCGGAATCATCGGCGCCTGACCGGTCGCCATGTAGAGCAGGTAGGTCAGCGTCTCGGACAGGTTGTCGGGATGGATCGGGCAGCCCGGCACGCACACGATCGGGATGCCGGCCTTGCTCTTCCACTCCCACCCGAGATAGTCGGGTACGCCCATCGCCCCCGTCGGATTGCCGGCCATGGCGTGGATGCCGCCGTAGGTGGCGCACGTGCCGACCGCGACGATCGCGGTGGCCTTGGGCGCCAGCCGGTCGAGCCATTCGCTGGTGGTCATCGGCTGGCCGGTCGCGGGGTCGTTGCCGAACCCGCACCAGTAGCCCTCGTCCTTGAGCTTCTCGTTGGGGATGGATCCTTCGACGACGAGCACGAAGGGTTCCAGCTCGCCGCGATCGGCCTTGAAGAACCACGACAGGAAGTCGTCTGCCCCGCCATTGGGGCCGCACTCGAAATCGATTAGGGGCCAGTGCACAGCGACTTTCGGAAGCCCCGGTAGAGCCCCCAGGGCGATCTCCTCGACCGAGGGTTGGGTGGCGGCAGTCAACGCCACCGAATCGCCGTCACAACTGAGCCCCGCATTAATCCAGAGAACGTGGATCAACGTTTCTTCTGCTTTGACTGCTGCTTCTGTTGGCATGCTGCAGCTTTCCGGGGCCGGGCTGAGACCCCTGCGCCGCCGGAGTCGACCGTCGGCCCACTTGCGCAGCGCTAATTTTTGGGTCTACTCCTCGCCGCCGAGCGTGTCAACGGTTCTGCGGCACCAACTAGTTAGACAACCGTTGCATAATTTTTCGGTCTGCGGCGCGGGGGGAGGCGACCGGGCCCGCGGCCGGAAAATCATGCGAATCGCTTGCAGAAGGGGCGGTCAGGCCGCCGGCCCGGCGGCGAATCGCCGCAGCCAGCCGAACCATGCGGCCATCCCGGCTCCGGTGCGCGCACTCAGCGGCAGGATTGCCGCGGTCGCATTGACCTTGTGCACGTGGGCGATGTATTCGTCGACGTCCACGTCGAGGTAGGGGACCAAGTCAATCTTGTTGAGCAGCACCACATCCACGGAACGGAACATCACCGGATACTTCAGCGGCTTGTCCTCGCCCTCGGTCACCGAGTACACCATGGCCTTGGCGTGCTCGCCGACGTCGAACTCCGCCGGGCAGACCAGGTTGCCGACGTTCTCGATGATCACCAGGTCCAGCGCGGGAAGGTCGAGACCGGGCAGGGCGCGATTCACCATCGGCGCGTCGAGATGGCATTCGCCGCCAAAACCGTTGCTGGTGTTGAGCAGTGAGATCTGGGCGCCACGCCCCCGGAGCTTGGCCGCGTCGAGATCGGTGGCGATGTCGCCTTCGATCACCCCGATGGCAAGCTCGCCGGCGAGCTCGTCGAGCGTGGCCTGCAGGATGGTCGTCTTGCCCGATCCCGGCGAACTCATCAGGTTCAGCGTGCGCACCCCGTTGTCTTCGAACGCCGCCCGGTTGGCGTCGGCGAGGAGGTCGTTCTCGGCGAAGATCGCCTCCAGCACGTCGACCCGCTGCTTGCCGGTCCGGTACTCGCCGTGGTCGCCGTGCCGGTGATCCGGATCGTCGTGCTCGTGGGAGTGCACCGTTCCGTCGTCATGCCGATGAAATCTGCCCATGGTCAAATCCGTTCGGAAAAAGCGCTTTTCATGAGACGTCCAGCGACGTAACCAAGAACTCGTTGCCGTGCAGCACCTCGACGTCGGAACTGTCGCACCGCGGGCACCAGATCGACCAGGCGGATGTGATCTCCGATCGCCGGCCGCAGGCGCGGCAGCTCACCTCGGCGCCGACGCACTCGAGTTCCAGCTCGGCCTCCGGCATGTTCTCGGCGTCGCGCACCAGCGTCCAGCAGAACGAGAGCGATTCGGGCACCACCTGGCGCAGTGCGCCGATCCGCACCCGCACCACGTCGACGTGCCGGCCGTCGGCATGGGTCTTGGCCACATCGGCGATCGCTTCACAGAGCGACAGCTCATGCACCGCCGATCACCGGCGTCCGCCGCGGTCTCATGAGCACTGTTCTACACCGAACGCCCCGCGTGCGCAGCAGTGTCAGGGGGAGGGCGTCCACTTCTGTTCCAGCCGGCCGTAGCGCCAGAACAGTACGGCGGCCGCCCAGGTGATGACGAACGCGCCCACGACGAAATAGCCGACGGTGTTGAGGTCCAACCCGCCGATCCAGTTCCAGAACGGGCCGCGCCAGCCGAATTGCTCGGCGAACAGCGTGAGGAGTTCGACGCTGCCGATCAGCAGCGCGACCACTACCGACAGAGCGGTGATGGTGATGTTGTAGTAGATCTTGCGGACCGGGTTGGAAAAGGCCCAGCCATAGGCGAAGTTCATGAACGAGCCGTCGATGGTGTCCAGCAGGCACATCCCGGCGGTGAAGAGCACCGGCAGACACAGGATGGCGTACCAGGGCAGCCCGGCGGCGGCACTGGTGCCGGCGAGGACCAGCAGCGCGATCTCGGTCGCCGTGTCGAAGCCGAGTCCGAACAGCACCCCGACGGGGTAGGAGTGCCACGACTTGGTGATCGATCTGGTGAAGCGGCTGAGAAACCGGTTCATCAGGCCGCGGCTGTCCAGCTGCCGTTCCAGTTCGGCGCCGTCGGTTTCGTGGTCGTAGTCGCCACGGCGCAGCCGGGCGAACACCCGCAGGATGCCCACCAGCACGACGACGTTGAGGAGGGCGATCGCATAGAGGAACACACCGGAGACGCCGGTGCCGATCAGCCCCGTGTAGTGGTGCAGCGCCGACGAGTCGTCCCGGACCGGCCCGACGATCGTCTTGACTCCGGAGGCCAGTAGGACCGCCAGCGCGAAGACCACCGTGGAATGTCCGAGCGAGAAGAAGAACCCGACCGCGAGCGGTCGCTGTCCGTCGTTCATCAGCTTGCGGGTGGTGTTGTCGATGGCGGCGATGTGGTCGGCGTCGAAAGCGTGCCGCATGCCCAGGGTGTACGCCGTCAGCCCGATGCCCACACCAAATGCCTTGCCGCCGAGGCTCAGTTGCGCCGGGGCCACCAGGGCCACCAAGGTGAGCCAGCCGATCAGATGGAGCGCGACGATGACCGCCAGCATCGAGGCGAGACGCCACCACTCCGCCGCCGTCAAGGCGGTGCGAAGCTTGGTCGTCCATGACGGCCGCCAGTCGGGCTCAGTACCGGCCACTGTGGTCCTTCCGGCATGAGGGAACAACCGGGTCGACTGTATGTGCGTTCGCCGACTAGATGCAAGTCGCTCGCAGGAAACCCGGCGCCCGGTGCGGGAGGTGAATTCGGCCGAAAACTGGCGCGCCCCGCCGGGCGGCGCGACACTGGGCGGGTGACGCCGAAGCCGTCGGTTCTGGACCCTTCCGTCGCCGCGCGGATCGGTGATCTGCTGCGCGCCCGGGGGCTGCGGCGGATGTCCTCGCGCATTCAGGTGCTGGCGGTGCTCGAGCCAGTCGACGGGCACCTGCCGGTCGCGGAAATCCACGAGCGGGTGCGCGCCGCGTTGCCGCACGGCGCCCATGCCCCCGACGTGGCGACCATCTATCGCACGGTGACCACCCTGGTCGGGCAGGGGATGCTGCACGCGCTGACCCTCGACGGCGGTGTCACCACCTACGGGATGGCCACCGCGCCACACCACCACGCCGTGTGTACGTCGTGCGGCTCGATCATCGAGGTGCCCGCCCGGCAGCTCAGCTCGGCCCTCGAGCACGCGATGGCGGGCAGCTCCTTCGCGCTCTCGGAGGCGGCGGGGCTGACGCTGCACGGGCTGTGCCCCGAGTGCCAGGACGGCAAGGGGCCACTCAAACGTTCGGGGCGCTGACCACGAGCCCGATGGTGGCGACCCGCTGCGCCCGGCTGAGCCGCGCTGGCGATCGCCACTAGGCCGAATGGTGGCGACCCGCTGCGCCCGGCTGCGCCGCGCTGGCGATCGCCACGAGCCCGATGGTGGCGACCCGCTGCGCCCGGCTGCGCCGCGCTGGCGATCGCCACTAGTACAGATCGAGCAGCGCGTTCTCGACCACTTCCGGCAGCCCGGGATGAATCCAGTACTGCCCGCGGGCCATCTGCGGGGCGGTCAGCCCGAAGCTCATCGCCTGGATCAGCGGCTGGATGATCGATGACGCCTGGGGACCCATTATGTGCGCGCCCAGCAGCCGCCCGGTTCTTCGCTCGGCGATTAGCTTGACAATCCCGGTAGAGTCCTCCATGGCCCAACCGTAGGCGACGTCACCGTAGTCGTGTATAGCGACGGATACGTCGAATCCCTTTGCCATTGCCTGATTTTCGGTCAGGCCGACGGCCGCCAGCTGGGGATCGGTGAATACCGCCGATGGCACGTAGCGGTGATCCGTGGTGACCATCGCATCGGTGTCGTCCCAGTCGCGGAGGATGTTGTGCCCCACGACACGGGCCTCGTGGTTGGCGACGTGCTTGAGCTGGTACGGCGAGGAGACATCGCCGAGAGCGAAAACCCCGCGGGCGGAGGTGCGTTGGTATTCGTCGACCACCACCCGGCCATTCTCGACGTCGACGCCGGCCTGTTCGGCGTCCAGCAGGTCGGCGTTGGGCACGCGCCCGGTCGCGACCAGGAGCAGGTCCGCGTTAAGGGTCGATCCGTCGTCCAGTTGCAGGGCGACGCCGGAATCGTGGCTGGTGCCGCCCACGACGTTGCGGTGGGTGCGAAGTTCCCATTTGGCCGCCGCGATGCGGGTGAAGCGTTTGCAGAGGGTGTCGTCACAGTGTCGAAGCATCGAGCTGCCGCGGATGACCAACGTCACGCGCACGCCGAGGGCGGAGAAGACATGCGCGAATTCCGCTGCCACGAAGCCACTCCCGACGATCACCAGGTGTTCGGGCAACTCCGGGATCCGCATGATCGTGTCGCTGGTGTGGTAGGCGACGCCGCAGTCGAGGATCGCCGGCGGGATGACCGGCCGCGACCCCGCCGCGATCACCACCTGGTCGGCGGTGAACTCCTCACCGGCGTCGGTGCGCAACAGGTAGCGTCCGTCGGGCTGGACCGGCCCGAATCGGGCGTGCCGGCTGTACAAGTCGACGTTGGGCGACGCGCGGCGATAGTCTTCCCCGCTCATCGAGATCGGATCGATGCGCCCGAAGATGCGCGAGACGATGTCGTCCCAGCGCACCCGGTCGACGTGCGCGTCGACCCCGTAGCGCGCGGCGTCCCGGATCGTCGTGGCGACCTCGGCGGCGTAGACGAACATCTTGGTCGGGATGCAGCCGACGTTGAGGCAGGTGCCGCCGAACGTGCCGTGCTCGCAGAGCGCAACTCGTTTACCGTTGAAGCGATCGTCGAGAAGGCTGTTGCCCGAGCCGCTTCCGATGATCGCGATGTCGTAGGTCTCCACCCCGTCACCCCTTCTTCGAAGATGTGCGGTCGGCGTTGAGGTAGTGGTCCAGCCAGCGGTCGAGCTGGCGATAGGCCGCCTGCCGCGGCTGCGGCAGCGACAGGAAAACGTCGTGTTTGGCGTCGTCGATCGGAACGATGGTGCTGTGGTTCCCGATGCAGCCGGCCCGTCGGGCGATCTGGGTGACGTCGAGAACCGCATCGCCGCGTTGCATGGACGCCGCGTCGCTGGTTTCTCGCACAGTGTGATCCGAACGCAGGATCAGGTTGGGCACCCCGACGTCCAGTCCGCGGTGCAGCCGGGCGTGGCCGCGGCGAATGGCGTGCAGCCAGCCGAGGGTGATGGGGAAGCCGCCCACCGGTTTCCACTGCAGGTTGTAGTCGAACTCGCCGTGGTAGTCGCGGTGCAGCGTGGTGCCGTAGCCGCCCTCGGTCGGCGTCCGGACCACCCCCTTGGACCGAACCCGGGACAGGCCCGCGATCAGCGTCGAGGTCACGGAGTGGCGCAGGACCGCCGGGCCGTGCAGGTCCAGGAACGGGCTGTTGAGCACCAAACCCCCGATGCCGGCGTGCGCCGCCGCATCGCGCCGGCGAAGCCGGTCCAGCCACAACGACACGATGAGCCCGCCGGAGGAATGGCCGTACACCAGGACCTTGGCGGGCCGGTCTTGGTCGCGAATGGCCGCCAGCGCGTGTTCCAGCTCGGCGTCGTAGTCATCGAGGTTGGTGATGAAGTGGGGCGTCTGACCGTCGCGGCGTGAA
Source organism: Mycobacterium sp. E1715 (assembly GCF_001667625.1). Classification (NCBI taxonomy): domain Bacteria; kingdom Bacillati; phylum Actinomycetota; class Actinomycetes; order Mycobacteriales; family Mycobacteriaceae; genus Mycobacterium; species Mycobacterium sp. E1715. The sequence goes on along the minus strand of NZ_LZJJ01000405.1, from coordinate 15,161 downwards.
CGGCCGCACTTCTGGAGGTCCAGCGCATAGAAGGCGAAGCCGCGATCGGCGAAGTGATCGGCCAGCGCGGTGTTGAAGAAGTAGTCGGTGTAGCCGTGCACGGCGAGCACCGCGTGGCCGGTCCCCGTGGGGTCGGTGGGCTCGCCGCGCCGGATCAGCGTCGCGACGATCTCGCCCTCGCCGACCGGGTCGGGCCCGAGGGGGATGGTGCGCTGCCAATAACCGGGCAGGACGTCGGGCACCCAGCCAGTCACGAGGCCAGCTTAGAGGTTTTGCTGGTCGCCGGGAGCCGCACGCCGTTCGCGCCCGGTTGTCCTCGGGATAGCCTGGGGACCGGCGCAGTCGAGGGAAGGACCAGGAGCAGTTGTCGTCGCTAGCCCGAACCGCACGGACTGACGTCGTGCTGGTGGGCGCGGGCATCATGAGCGCGACGCTCGGTGCGTTGCTGCGCCGGCTGCAGCCGGACTGGTCGATGACCATTGTCGAACGGCTGGACGCCGTCGCCGCGGAGAGCAGCAGTCCCTGGAACAACGCCGGCACGGGGCACTCGGCGCTGTGCGAGCTCAACTACACGCCGCAAAATCCCGATGGCTCGATCGACATCACCAAAGCGGTGCGGATCAACGAGCAGTTCCAGGTGACCCGGCAATTCTGGGCCTACGCCGTAGAAAACGGGATCCTGACCGATACCGGCTTCTGCAACCCGATCCCGCACGTGAGTTTCGTGCGCGGGGCGCAGCGCGTCGAGTTCTTACGCCGCCGGCAACGGGCGTTGGCTGCCAACCCGCTGTTCGCGGGCACCGAATTCATCGACGACGTCGACGAGTTCGCCCGCCGGCTGCCGTTCATGGCCGCCAAGCGCGGCTTCGCCGAACCGACCGCGCTCAACTGGGCCCCCCACGGCACCGACGTCGACTTCGGCGCGCTGGCCCGCCAGCTCATCGGCTACTGCGTGCAGGACGGGGCGAGCGCGCTGTTCGGCCACGAGGTCCGCGATCTGACCCGGCAATCGGACGGCAGCTGGACGCTGCTGGTTCGCAATCGCCGCACCGGCGAAAAGCACCGGCTGAACGCCAAATTCGTCTTCGTCGGCGCCGGTGGCGACGCGCTGCCGTTGCTGCAGAAGTCCGGCATCAAGGAGGTCAGGGGCTTCGCCGGGTTCCCGATCGGCGGCCGGTTCCTGCGCACCGACAATCCGGCGCTCACCGCCGCCCACCGGGCCAAGGTGTACGGGGTTCCGGCGCCGGGGGCCCCACCGCTCGGCGCGCTGCACCTGGACCTGCGCTTCGTCAACGGCAAGTCATGGTTGGTGTTCGGGCCGTACGCGGGGTGGTCACCGAAGTTCTTGAAACACGGCCGCCTGTCCGACCTGCCGCGCTCGGTGAAACCGGACAACGCGCTGTCCATGCTCGGGGTCGGCCTCACCCAGCTGACGCTGGTCAACTACCTGCTCGGCCAACTGCGGCTGTCCGAACCCGACCGCATCGCCACCCTGCGCGAATTCGCCCCCAGCGCAGTCGATTCCGACTGGGAGCTGACGGTCGCCGGTCAGCGGGTACAAGTGATCCGGCGGGACAGACGCAAGGGGGGCGTGCTGGACTTCAGCACCACCGTGCTGGCCGCCGCCGACGGCAGCATAGCGGGGCTGCTGGGAGGTTCGCCGGGGGCGTCGACGGCCGTGTCCGCCATGCTCGAGGTGCTCGCGCGCTGCTTCGCCGGCCGCTACGGCTCCTGGCTGCCGAGGCTCAAGGAGATGGTGCCGTCGCTGGGCGTCGAGCTTTCCCGCGAGCCGGCGTTGTACGACGAGGTGTGGTGCTGGAGCACCGAGGTGCTGGGGTTGAGGTCCGATTCGGGGATCCGGTCATGAGTGAAGCGTTGCGTCGGTCCTGGGCCAAAGACCTTGGTGCCCGTACCCTTTACGAGCTGCTGAAGCTGCGAGTCGAGGTGTTCGTGGTGGAGCAGGCCTGCCCGTACCCGGAGCTGGACGGGCGCGACCTGCTCGCCGAAACCCGGCACTTCTGGCTGGAGACCCCCGAGGGCGAGGTGATCTGCACGCTGCGGTTGATGGAGGAACATGCCGGCGGCCAGAAGTCGTTCCGGATCGGCCGGTTGTGCACCAAACGCAGCGCGCGCGGGCAGGGCCACACCACCCGGCTGCTGCGCGCCGCCCTGGCCGAGGTGGGCGACTACCCGTGCCGGATCGACGCGCAGACATACCTGGCCGACATGTACGCCCAACACGGATTCGTCCGCGCGGGTGAGGATTTCGTCGACGACGGCATTCCCCACGTGCCGATGCTCAAGCCTTCGCGACCAGCTCCGCCCCAGGCGGACATCCCGCCCGCGACGTCGTCGGGCGGGCCCGGCTCGGGCCTCACGGAGCTAGCGTGAAGCCGTATCCGTTCAGCGCGATCGTCGGGCACGAGCAGCTGCGCCTCGCGCTGCTGCTGTGCGCCGTGCGCCCGGAGATCGGCGGTGCGCTGATCCGGGGCGAGAAGGGCACGGCGAAGTCGACGGCCGTGCGTGGCCTGGCCGCGCTGCTGGCGGCCGCGACCAACGGCGACGGGGCCGGCCTCGTCGAAATGCCCCTCGGCGCAACCGAAGACCGGGTGGTCGGCTCGCTGGACCTGCAGCGGGTGCTGCGCGACGGCGAGCACGCATTTTCACCGGGGCTGCTGGCTCGCGCGCACGGCGGCGTGCTCTACGTCGACGAGGTCAACCTGCTCCACGACCATCTGGTGGACGTGCTGCTCGACGCCGCGGCGATGGGCCGGGTGCACGTCGAACGCGACGGCATCTCCCATTCGCACGAGGCCCGGTTCGTGCTCATCGGCACCATGAACCCGGAGGAGGGCGAACTGCGTCCGCAGTTGCTGGACCGGTTCGGTCTCACCGTCGACGTGCACGCGTCGCGCGATGTCGACGTCCGCGTGGAGGTGGTCCGGCAGCGCATGGCCTACGAGGCGGACCCCGACGCGTTCGTCGAGCGATACGCCGACGCCGAGGCGGAACTGGCCCGGCGCATCGCGGACGCGCGCGCGCTGGTCGGCGAGGTGGTGCTGCCGGACAACGAATTACGGCGCATCGCAGCGGTGTGCGCCGCGTTCGACGTCGACGGGATGCGCGCCGATCTGGTGGTGGCCCGCACCGCCGCCGCACACGCCGCGTGGCGGGGAGCCAAGGCCGTCGAGGAGCAGGACGTCCGGGTGGCCGCCGAGCTGGCGTTGCCGCATCGGCGCCGCCGCGACCCGTTCGACGATCCGGGCATCGACCGCGACCAGCTCGATCAGGCGCTGGCGCAAGCCGGTGACGATGAGCCCGAGCCGGACCCCGACCCGCCGGGCGGCGGGCAGTCCGCGGAAGGCGCTGCGGAGCAACCAAATTCATCGGCGGCCCAGAAGCCGCAACCGCCGCGCCCCAGCGCGCCGCCGTCGAAAACCTTTCGCGCCCGGGCGTTGACGGTGCCCGGGGTTGGCGACGGCGCGCCCGGGCGCCGGTCGCGGGCGCGCAACGCCACCGGCAGCGTGATCGCGGCCGCCGACGGCGGCGACACGAACTCCGGCGCGCACGGCCTACACCTCTTCGCCACCCTGCTCTCGGCCGCCGAGCGGGCCGGCGCCGGGCCGTTGCGCCCGGGCCCGGACGACGTGCGACGGGCGATCCGCGAGGGGCGCGAAGGCAACCTGGTCATCTTCGTCGTGGACGCCTCGGGTTCGATGGCGGCGCGCGACCGCATGGCCGCGGTCAGCGGGGCGACGTTGTCGCTGCTGCGCGATGCCTACCAGCGCCGCGACAAGGTCGCCGTGATCACGTTTCGCCAGCACGAGGCGCGGCTGCTGCTGCCGCCCACCTCGTCGGCGCACATCGCCGGCCGGCGGCTGGCCCGATTCGACACCGGCGGCAAGACCCCGTTGGCCGAAGGCCTGCTCGCGGCGCGCGAATTGATCGTTCGGGAGAAGGCGCGTGATCGGGCCCGGCGGTCCCTGGTGGTGGTGCTCACGGACGGCCGGGCCACGGCCGGACCGGACCCGTTGGGCCGCAGCCGGGCGGCGGCCGCCCGCCTGGTGGCCGAGGGCGCCGCCGCGGTGGTCGTGGACTGCGAAACGTCTTATGTGCGACTGGGCTTGGCCGAGCGGCTGGCCCGCCAGCTGGGCGCGCCGGCCGTGCGCCTCGAACAGCTGCACGCGGACTCCCTGACGCGCGCCGTGCGAAACGCGGCCTGAGAAAGGTAACCGCTGATGCCACAAGGCCGACCGGTCCAGGTGCCCGACGACGGGCTGAGCACCAGGGCCCGGCGCAACACCCCGGTCTTGGCGGTGCACACCGGCCCGGGCAAGGGCAAGTCGACCGCGGCGTTCGGAATGGCGTTGCGCGCGTGGAACGCCGGGCTCTCCGTGGCCGTGTTCCAGTTCGTCAAGAGCGCCAAGTGGAAGGTGGGCGAGGAGGCCGCGTTCGCCCAACTCGGTCAGGTGCACCAGCAGCACAACGTCGGTGGGCCCGTCGAATGGCACAAGATGGGCGCGGGGTGGTCGTGGTCCCGCAAGGCGGGCAGCGAGCTCGATCACGCGGCGGCCGCCGCCGACGGGTGGGCGGAGATCGCGCGCCGCCTCGCCGGGCAGCGCCACGACTTCTACGTGCTGGACGAGTTCACCTACCCGCTGAAATGGGGCTGGGTGGACGTCGACGAGGTGGTGGACACGCTGCTGGCGCGCCCCGGCCATCAGCACGTCGTCATCACCGGTCGCGATGCCCCGGAGCGGTTGATCGAGGCCGCCGACCTCGTCACCGAGATGACCAAGGTCAAGCACCCGATGGACGCGGGGCGCAAGGGGCAGAAGGGCGTCGAGTGGTGAGTGTCCCCGCCGTCGTCGTCGCCGCTCCGGCGTCGGGCAGCGGAAAGACAACGGTCGCAACGGGTTTGATCGGCGCCCTGCGGCGCGCGGGTCATGTCGTGGCGCCGTTCAAGGTCGGCCCCGACTTCATCGACCCCGGCTATCACGGCCTGGCCGCCGGACGTCCCGGCCGCAACCTGGACCCGGTGCTCGTCGGCGAGAACCTCGTCGGCGCGCTGTACGCGCACGGCGCGGGCGGCGCGGACATCGCGGTTATCGAGGGGGTGATGGGGCTCTTCGACGGGCGGATCGGCCCGGTCTCGACCGGCCCCGCCGAGGGTTCCACCGCGCACGTGGCCGGCCTGTTGGGCGCGCCGGTGATCCTGGTCGTCGACGCCCGCGGGCAGAGCCACAGCATCGCGGCACTGCTGCACGGGTTTTCGACCTTCGATGTCGCGACGCGGGTCCGCGGCGTGATCCTCAACCGGGTCGGTTCGGCCCGGCACGAACACGTGCTACGGCAGGCCTGCGAGCAGACCGGCGTCGCGGTGCTGGGGGCCATCCCGCGGGCCGCCGAATTGGAGCTGCCCACAAGGTATCTGGGCCTCGTCACCGCGGTGGAGTACGGGCGGCGTGCGCGGCTTGCGGTCGAGGCGATGACCGACCTGGTCGCGCGCCACGTCGACCTGGCGGCCGTGGCGGCGGTCGCCGCCGGCCGCGGGGCTTCGGCGTGGGACCCGGCGACGGCGGTGGGGGAGGCACCCGGCGGGCGCGCCACCGTGGCGATGGCCGCGGGGAAGGCGTTCACCTTCGCCTACGCCGAGCACGCCGAGCTGCTTTCCGCCGCCGGCGCCGACGTGGCCGAATTCGATCCGCTCGCTGACCCATTGCCCGACGGCACCGACGCGGTGGTGCTGCCCGGCGGCTTCCCGGAACAGTTCACCGCCGAACTCTCGGCCAACGAGGTGGTGCGCCGCCAGATCAACGAGCTGGCCGCCGCGGGCGCGCCGATCCACGCCGAATGCGCCGGCCTGATCTACCTGGCCAGCGAACTCGACGGCCATCCGATGTGCGGCGTGCTGGCGGGGTCGGCGCGGTTCACCCCGCACCTGACGCTGGCCTATCGCGACGCCGTCGCGGTGGCCGACTCGCCGCTCTACGCCGCCGGACAGCGGGCGGTTGGGCACGAATTTCACCGCACCGCAGTCACTTTCAGCGACAGCTACCAGCCGGCGTGGGTGTACCGGGGCAACGACGTGGACGCCGTGCGCGACGGCGTCGTGCACGCCGGCGTGCACGCGTCGTACCTGCACACCCATCCGGCCGCGGCGCCGCAAGCCGTCGCGCGATTCGTCGCGCACGCGGCCGCCCGCCGCGCCGGGCCGAAAAACAACAGCCACTAGTTCTGCTGGTGGCGACCCGCTTCGCCCGGCGTCCCGCCGCGCTCGCGGTCGCCACTGGGTCTGATGGTGGCGACCCGCTTCGCCCGGCGTCCCGCCGCGCTCGCGATCGCCACTGGGTCTGATGGTGGCGACCCGCTTCGCCCGGCGTCCCGCCGCGCTCGCGATCGCCACTGGGTCTGATGGTGGCGACCCGCTTCGCCCGGCGTCCCGCCGCGCTCGCGGTCGCCACTAGGCTTGCCCGGTGACCGAGAACGCCTACCTCGCCGGACTGCGCCTGGCCGGCAAGAAGGTCGTCGTCGTCGGCGGCGGCTCGGTCGCCCAGCGCCGGCTGCCCCTGCTCATCGCGAGCGGCGCCGACGTCCACGTCATCTCCCGCAGCGCCACCAGGTCGGTCGAGGCGATGACCGGAATCACGTTGTCCCTGCGGGAATACCGCGACGGTGACCTCGAGGGCGCCTGGTACGCCATCGCCGCCACCAACGACCCGCACGTGAACGCGGCCGTCGTCGCCGAGGCCGAACGCCGCCACCTGTTCTGCGTTCGCGCCGACATCGCCGTGGAGGGGACAGCGGTGACGCCGGCGTCCTTCCGTTACGAAGGGTTATCGGTCGGCGTGCTGGCCGGCGGCGAGCACCGCCGCTCCGCCGCGATCCGGTCGGCCATCCGGGAGGCGCTGCAAACCGGGCTCATCGCCCAGGACAGCGCGGTGAGCTCCGACGTCGTGCGCGGCGGGGTGGCACTCGTCGGCGGCGGCCCGGGTGACCCCGAACTGATCACAGTGCGCGGGCGCCGGCTGCTGGCACACGCCGACGTCGTCGTGGCCGATCGGCTGGCGCCGCCGGAGCTGCTGGCCGAGCTGCCGCCCCATGTGGAGGTCATCGACGCCGCCAAGATCCCGTACGGGCGGGCGATGGCGCAGGACGCCATCAACGACGTCATGATCGAGCGCGCCCGCTCCGGGAAGTTCGTCGTCCGCCTCAAGGGCGGGGACCCGTTCGTCTTCGCCCGCGGCTACGAGGAAGTGCTGGCGTGCGTCGACGCCGGGATCCCGGTCACCGTCGTGCCAGGTGTGACCAGCGCCATAGGAGTGCCGGCCCTCGCAGGCGTTCCGGTCACCCACCGGGCCACAAATCACGAATTCGTGGTGGTCAGCGGCCATCTGGCGCCCGATCATCCCGAATCGTTAGTGAATTGGAATGCGTTGGCCGCGATGTCGGGGACCATCGTTTTGCTGATGGCCGTGGAACGCATCGAACTTTTCGCCGACGTGCTGATAAAGGGCGGTCGACCTGCGGATACTCCGGTGCTGGTGGTCCAGCATGGGACGACGGCCGATCAGCAGACTTTGCGGGCTACTCTCGCCGACACGCCCGAAAAGATCCGCGCCGAGGGCATCCGACCTCCCGCGATCATCGTGATCGGGCCGGTGGCCGCTTTCGGGCTTTAAACGATTCTTAAGATTACTGTAAGGTAACCCTTTATGACGGCCCTCAACGAAACCGAGCGCGCGATGCGGAACTTCACGTCCGCGCGCCCCGATCGTCCGGCCCCGGCGCGCTCCTCGCGCCCGGCGGAGACCGCCTCCACGCGCATCAGCAAGTATTACCCGGCCTGGCTGCCTTCCCGCCGCTTCATCGCGGCCGTGATCGCCATCGGCGGTATGCAGCTGCTGGCGACCATGGACAGCACCGTCGCGATCGTCGCGCTGCCCAGGATCCAGAACGAACTGAGCTTGTCCGACGCGGGCCGCAGCTGGGTGATCACCGCGTACGTGCTGACGTTCGGTGGGCTGATGCTGCTGGGCGGCCGGCTGGGCGACACCATCGGGCGCAAGCGCACCTTCATCGTCGGCGTCGCGCTGTTCACCATCTCCTCGGTTTTGTGTGCGGTCGCCTGGGACGAGGCGACCATGGTCATCGCGCGGCTCTCACAGGGCGTGGGGTCCGCCATCGCTTCGCCGACCGGGCTGGCGCTGGTGGCGACCACGTTCCCGAAGGGTCCGGCCCGTAACTTCGCGACGGCGGTGTTCGCCGCGATGACCGCCATCGGTTCGGTGATGGGCCTGGTGGTCGGCGGGGCGCTGACCGAGGTGTCGTGGCGGCTGGCTTTCCTGGTGAACGTGCCGATCGGGCTGGTGATGATCTACCTGGCCCGCACCGCGCTGCGCGAGACCAACCGCGAGCGGATGAAACTCGACGCGACGGGGGCCATGCTGGCCACGCTGGCGTGCACCGCGGCCGTCTACGCCTTCTCGATGGGGCCGGAGAAGGGCTGGGTGTCGATCACCACCATCGGCTCGGGCGTAGTGGCGATGGGCGCGGCGCTGGCATTCATCATCGTGGAGCGCACCGCCGAAAACCCCGTCGTCCCCTTCAGCCTGTTCCGCGACCGCAACCGGCTGGTCACCTTCGCCGCGATCTTCCTCGCCGGCGGCCTGATGTTCAGCCTGACCGTGTGCATCGGCCTGTACGTGCAGGACATCCTCGGCTACAGCGCGCTGCGCGCCGGCGTCGGCTTCATCCCGTTCGTCATCGCGATGGGGATCGGCCTGGGAGTGTCTTCACAACTGGTGTCGCGGTTCTCGCCGCGGGTGCTGACCATCGGCGGCGGCATCCTGCTGTTCTGGGCGATGCTCTACGGCTGGGGCTTCATGCACCGCGGGGTGCCCTACTTCCCCAACCTGGTGTTGCCCATCATCGTCGGCGGCATCGGCATCGGCATCTGCGTCGTCCCGCTGACGCTGTCGGCCATCGCCGGGGTCGGTTTCGACCAGATCGGCCCGGTGTCGGCGATCGCGTTGATGCTGCAGAGCCTCGGCGGCCCGCTGGTGCTCGCGGTCATCCAGGCCGTCATCACCTCCCGCACGCTGTACCTGGGCGGCACGACCGGCCCGGTGAAGGTCATGAACGACCTCCAGCTGCACGCGCTCGACCAGGGCTATACCTACGGCCTGCTATGGGTGGCGGGGGTGGCGGAGGACGTCGGCGGTGCGGCGCTGCTGATCGGCTACACGCCGGCGCAGGTGGCCCACGCGCAAGAGGTCAAGGAAGCGATCGACGCCGGCGAGCTGTAAGGCGGCAGGCCGCCCCTGGCGGCCAACTCCAATGTCCTTGCGCCGGATTCGATAGCGCGGGCGATATCAAATCCGCGGATCCTGGCATGGGTCCTCGGCTGCCAGGCGCCCACCCCTGACAAGTTAGGCTGGCCCGCTGTGATCACCCGGATGTCCGAGCTCTTTGTGCGCACGTTGCGCGACGATCCCGCCGACGCCGAAGTGCCCAGCCACAAGCTACTGATCCGGGCCGGCTACATACGGCCCGTCGCGCCCGGGCTGTACAGCTGGCTGCCGCTCGGCCTGCGGGTGCTGCGCCGGATCGAGCGGGTCGTCCGCGAGGAGATGAACGCGATCGGCGGGCAGGAGATCCTGTTTCCCGCCCTGCTGCCGCGCGCGCCGTACGAGACGACGAACCGGTGGACCGAATACGGCGACGGCGTGTTCCGGCTCAAGGACCGCCGCGGCAACGACTACCTGCTCGGGCCGACGCACGAAGAGGTGTTCACCCTGACCGTCAAGGGCGAATACAGCTCCTACAAAGACTTTCCGGTGCTGCTCTACCAAATCCAGAACAAGTACCGCGACGAGGCGCGCCCGCGGGCGGGGATCCTGCGGGTGCGCGAGTTCGTGATGAAGGACTCCTACTCGTTCGACATCGACGACGCCGGGCTCAAGGCCGCCTACCACGCGCACCGGGAGGCCTACCAGCGCATCCTCAATCGGCTCCAGGTGCGCTACGTGATCGTGTCCGCGGTCTCGGGAGCGATGGGCGGCAGTGCCTCCGAGGAGTTCCTGGCCGAAAGCCCGGTCGGCGAAGACACCTTCGTGCGCTGCCTGGAATCCGGGTATGCGGCCAACGTCGAGGCCGTCGTCACCGCCCGCCCGGAGGCCAAGCCCGTCGATGGCCTGCCCGAGGCGGTGGTCCACGACACCGGTGACACCCCGACCATCGCCACGCTGGTGGACTGGGCCAACACCGCCGACCTCGGCCGCACCGTCACCGCCGCGGACACGCTGAAGAACGTCTTGCTCAAGGTGCGGCAGCCCGGCGGGGAGTGGGAGCTGCTGGCCATCGGGCTGCCGGGCGATCGCGAGGTCGACGACAAGAGGCTGGGCGCGGCGCTGGAGCCGGCCGAATACGCGTTGCTCGACGACAGCGACTTCGCCAGGTATCCGTTCCTGGTGAAGGGCTATATCGGCCCGAAAGCGCTGCGGGACAACGGAGTTCGCTACCTGGTCGACCCGCGGGTGGTGGACGGCACCAGTTGGATCACCGGGGCGGACGAGCCCGGCCGACACGTCGTCGGCCTGGTGGCGGGACGCGATTTCACAGCCGACGGCACCATCGAGGCCGCCGAGGTGCGCGACGGTGATCCGTCCCCCGACGGCGCCGGCCCGCTGGTGTCGGCCCGGGGGATCGAGGTCGCGCACATCTTCCAGCTCGGCCGCAAGTACACCGACGCCTTCACCGCCGACGTGCTCGGTGAGGACGGCAAGCCGGTGCGGCTGACCATGGGGTCCTACGGCTTCGGGGTGTCGCGGATGGTGGCGGTGATCGCCGAACAACACCACGACGAGCTGGGCCTGCGCTGGCCCCCGTCCGTCTCGCCGTTCGACGTGCACCTGGTGATCGCCAACAAGGACGCGGACGCGCGGGCCGGAGCCACCGAGCTCGCCGCCGACCTGGACCGGTTGGGCGTCGAGGTGCTTCTCGACGACCGCCAGGCGTCGCCGGGGGTGAAGTTCAAGGACGCCGAGTTGCTGGGCGTGCCCTGGATCCTGGTGGTGGGCCGCGGCTGGGGCAACGGCGTGGTCGAGCTGCGTGACCGCTTCGCCGGCCAGACGCGCGAGCTGGCCACCGGGCCGTCGCTGGCCACCGACGTCACGGCCGCGCTGAGCGGGTAATGCGCGAAACCCCTTGCGGCGCTAGTCGTTTCCGCCCGGGAAGCTCGTCGTGATCGGCCACGCGCCCAGCACGCGGTTCCAGCGGGCGGCCATCACGGCGCTCTGCGTCAAAGCCGTCGAGGAGAAGGCGCGGTCGTCGGCCGTCTCGGCGTGCTCGATCACCACCCGCCACGCCGACGCGCAGTCGTTCTCCATCCGGGCGGCCAGCCGCGCCGCGTCCGCGGCACTGCCGATCAGCATCGGCAGCTGGTAGCCCGGGGCCGCGACCGGGGCGTTGACCTTGCGGGCGGTCAGCATCGCGATCACGTCGTCGCGGCGCTGCCGGTGCTGCAACAGGGCCTCCACCACCATGCCGTTCACGCTGGGCGGCGACAGCGCCGAGACCATGCCGTAGCCGTAGATCGTCGAGTGTTCGATGGCCAGCGCGTCGCACAGCGCCGCGTTGTCGGCGTCCTTGCCGGAGCTCATATCGAGGGCCCCCCGGGCACCAGGGCGACCGTGTACGAGGCCGTGCAGGACGCGATGATCGACGCCAGCAGCCCGGCCCGGTAGCCCGATTCCCCCGCCACCAGGCGGCTGGCGCTGTCCGCCGACGCCCGCAACGCGTTGATCACGTCGGACACCGGGGGTGGGGGCGGCGGCGGTCCCGGCGGCTCGGCCGCGCTCGGGGTGGTCACCTCCGCCTGCGGCGAATCCCCGCCGAAGCCCCCGGCCGTCGAAGAGCTGCTGGGGCCGTTGGATCAGGCCCGCAAGGACAGCGCGCTGGCCGGTGCCGCCGCAGCGGCCGTCGGCAATCCACCGCAGATCGCCGCCGCGCTGGCGGTGGTGGCGAATCAACGCGCCGCGCATGCCCGCGCGCTGTCGACGGAGATCTCGCGGGCAGCCGGCAAGATCACCAGCTCGTCGGCCAGCGAGACGACGAGCCCCAGCCCGAGCGCCGCCAGAGCCACGCCGCCGGCGAGCACACCACGCCGGTTGACGGGGGGAACTGCGCTAGCCACAACCACATCCTGCCATCGGCGCGGAGGCGGTTACGAAGCCAGGCGCGATCGGGTCGTCAGAGGCGATTCCTGGCGTATCGTTGATAGCTGGCTCTCGCGGAACGGCAGCCCTCGCGTTCCGCCAGGACACTGGAGCCGCCCCCAAACCACGGGGCGGCGACACCCTCCAGCTGACCGGACAACTCAAGATGAGGAGCTCGCCGTGACCACCGGGCTACCTTCGCAGACGCAGGTGATCGAGCTACTCGGTGATGAGTTCGCGCGCGCCGGATACGAGATCGAAGACGTGGTCATCGACGCCCGGACGCGCCCCCCGCGGATCATGGTGGTCGCCGACGGTGACGACGCGCTCGACCTGGACACCATCGCGACGCTGTCGCGCTCAGCGTCGACTTTGCTGGACGGCATGGACGGCATCCGGGACCGGTATGTGCTCGAGGTGAGCTCGCCGGGCGTGGACCGCCCGCTGACCAGTGCCAAACACTTCCGCCGCGCCCGTGGCAGGAAGGTCGACGTGGACCTGTCGGACGGTTCGCGGCTGACGGGGCGCGTCGGCGAGACCCACGATCACGCGGTCGCCCTGGTGGTCCGCGAAGGCCGTGACTACCGGGTGCGCGACATTCCGCTCGCCGATATCGCCAAAGCCGTTGTCCAGGTGGAGTTTTCGCCCCCCGCCCAGGCGGAGCTGGACTTGGCGGGCCAGGCCGACAGGAAGGAGCGGCGCTGATGAACATCGACATGGCGGCGCTGCATGCCATCGAGGTGGATCGGGGCATCTCGGTCACCGAGCTACTCGAGACGATCAAGTCGGCGCTGCTCACCGCCTACCGGCACACCGAGGGCCACCAGAACGACGCCCGCATCGAGATCGACCGCAAGACCGGTGTCGTGAAGGTCGTCGCCCGCGAGACCGATGAGGACGGCAACGTCATCAGCGAATGGGACGACACCCCCGAGGGTTTCGGCCGCATCGCGGCGACCACCGCGCGGCAGGTCATGCTGCAGCGGTTCCGGGACGCGGAGAACGAGCGCACCTACGGCGAGTTCTCCACCCGGGAGGGGGAGATCGTCGCGGGCGTCATCCAGCGGGACAGCCGCGCCAACGCCCGCGGTCTGGTGGTGGTGCGGATGGGCACCGAAACCAAGGCCTCCGAGGGCGTGATCCCGGCGGCCGAACAGGTCCCCGGCGAAAGCTACGAGCACGGCAACCGGGTGCGGTGCTACGTGATCGGTGTGACCCGCGGCGCCCGTGAGCCGATGATCACGCTGTCGCGGACGCATCCGAACCTGGTGCGCAAGCTGTTCTCCCTGGAGGTTCCCGAGATCGCCGACGGCTCGGTCGAGATCGTCGCGGTCGCGCGCGAGGCCGGCCATCGCTCCAAGATCGCGGTGAAATCCAATGTTCCCGGCCTGAACGCGAAAGGGGCCTGCATCGGCCCGATGGGACAGCGGGTGCGCAACGTGATGAGCGAGCTGTCCGGGGAGAAGATCGACATCATCGACTACGACGACGACCCGTCGCGCTTCGTCGCCAACGCCCTGTCACCGGCCAAGGTGGTCTCCGTGTCGATCATCGACCAGAGCGCGCGGGCCGCCCGCGTGGTGGTGCCCGATTTCCAGCTGTCGCTGGCCATCGGCAAGGAGGGCCAGAACGCGCGGTTGGCCGCCCGCCTCACCGGGTGGCGCATCGACATCCGCGGCGATACGCCGGGTGGTTCCGAGGCGCATTCGCAAGCTCACCCCGAACACGGCGCCACCCATCCGATGGCGCACGAGCGTTAGCGCAGCAACCCCGCCCGCCAGGGCGGCCGCGGGGGAGAGCGCCCAGCACCGTCGGGCGGTTCTGACGATCGGGTAAGTGACGCTAGACTGAGCCGTGATCCAGCGTGAGCCTTCGGTCTCGGCGCACAGGCGTGTGGACGGACCCGTCCGGACGTGTGTCGGGTGCCGGAAGCGAGAGTTGGTCGTCGAACTGCTTCGCGTAGTGGCTGTGTCGCGCGGGAACGGCGAATATGCCGTGATCGTTGACACCAGGAGTAGCCTGCCGGGGCGGGGTGCGTGGCTGCATCCCGCATCGCAGTGCGTGCAACAGGCGATTCGGCGGCGGGCTTTCACCAGAGCGCTGCGCATCGCCGGTTCCCCGGACGTGTCCGCGGTGGTCGAGCACCTAGAGTCTCTAGGCGCGCCCGATCGTCTCGGCACCAACAGAAGAGGCAGCAAAGAACATGAGCACACCGTGAAGTCCCGATGACCATGCGTCATAGCTAAACCCGAGGCGCGGCCCCACGACTGTCGCCTCATAGACAGGAGATGTAGTGGCAGGTAAGGCCCGCGTACACGAGTTGGCTAAGGAACTCGGTGTCACCAGCAAGGAAGTCCTCGCCCGGCTGAATGAACAGGGCGAATTCGTAAAATCCGCATCGTCAACGGTGGAGGCGCCGGTCGCTCGTCGACTGCGCGAATCCTTCGGGGGCGGCAAGGCGGCTCCCCAGAAGACCGCGGCCAAGGCGGCCGCCAAGGCTCCCGTCCGGGGACCGGACAAATCGCTCGACCAGGCACTCGACAAGGCCATCGGCAATGGCGAGGCCGCCGGCGCAGCGACGACGGCCACGGCGCAGGCCGCCCCGGCCGCGCCCACCGAAGCGCCGGCCCGTCCCGGGCCGGTGCCCGGCCGCCCCTCACCGGGACAGCCCGGGCAGCCAAAGCCGCCCGCGCCCGGCCAGCCGGCCGGCCAGCCCGGACCCCAACCCGGCATGACGCCGGGTCCGCGCCCCGGTCCGGCGCCGAAGCCCGGCGTGCGCACCCCGCGCGTCGGCAACAACCCGTTCTCGTCCGCGCAGCCCGTCGACCGGCCGATCCCGCGCCCGGTGCCCCGCCCCGGGGCGCCCCGGCCCGGTGCGCCGCGTCCCGGCGCTTCGCCCGGCAACATGCCGCCCCGTCCCGGTGGCGATGCCGGCCAGGGCCG
>NZ_LZJJ01000404.1:0-3412 GCF_001667625.1 Mycobacterium sp. E1715 | reverse complement strand
GCCGGGACCACCGGCCGCAGGTGGCACGGCCGGGGGCCGGGACTCGGGGGTTCCGGTCTGGCCGTTCATCGTGGTGGCGGTGGCGCTCATCGCCGGAGGCGCCGTGTGGGCGGCGCGGCGTCGAGCGTGACCGGCGGCAAAAGCGCCCGCGTGCGTGCTGGCATGATGGGTTCGAAGAACCCGCGTGGGCTAGAGAACTACTGAAGATTGCTCGAGGAGCGGCCGCATGGCAGACCCGCAGGATCAACCCAATAGCGAGCCCGACGGCGATTCCACCCCGCCGCCGGAAAAGACGCCCCCGGCCAAGGCGGCCAAGAAAGCCCCGGCCAAGAAAGCCCCCGCGAAGAAAGCTCCCGCGAAAAAGGCGCCGGCCAAGAAAGCCCCGGCCAAGAAAGCCCCGGCCAAGAAGGCGCCCGCCAAGAGCGCCGAGCCTCCGGCAAAGGCCCCGGCACCGCCACTCGAGGTGCAGCAGCGAATCGAAAGCAACGGCGACCTCACGGCCGCCGCCAAAGACGCGGCCGCACAAGCGAAATCCACGGTGGACACCGCCAACAACCCGGTATCGCCAGACGCTCCGATGGAGGTCCTGACCCAGTCCCGGCTGCCGTTGATCGTCGCCCTGGCGGTCAGCCTCCTGGCGATCCTGTTGATCCGGCAGCTGCGGCGCCGCTGACCCGCCACCGAGCCGCTACGGTGTCAGACGTGACCGTGTCATTCCAGCCAACCGCCGACCTCGTCGACGACATCGGCCCCGACGTACGCAGCTGCGACGTCCAGTTCCGCCAGTTCGGTGGCCGGTCCGAATTCGCCGGAGCCATCAGCACGGTGCGCTGCTTCGAAGACAACGCATTGCTGAAATCGGTTCTCTCCCAGCCAGGTGCGGGCGGGGTACTGGTCATCGACGGCGGCGGCTCCCTGCACTCGGCGCTGGTCGGAGACGTCATCGCCGAGCTGGCCCGCTCGAACGGCTGGGCGGGCCTCATCGTCAACGGTGCCGTGCGTGACGCGGCCGCGCTGCGCGGTCTCGACATCGGCATCAAGGCGCTGGGCACCAATCCCCGCAAGAGCAGCAAGACGGGCGCCGGTGAGCGCGATGTCGAGATCGCGCTCGGCGGCGTAACCTTCGTGCCCGGCGAGATCGCCTACAGCGACGACGACGGAATAGTCGTCGTCAAACCCTAAACCGCAACCGGCGCACGCTTCTTCGCGAATCGCAGGCCCTCGTCGGCAACCTTGCCGCGCCGGATCGTGCGCATGTCGAAGAGGTAGTTCTGCTTGAGCCGCCAGGGCGCCCGCGACCCCGACTTGGGCAGCATGTCCATCGCACGCTGGAAGTAGCCGGGGCTGAAGTCCATGAACGGCAGCTCGTCGACGTCGTCACCGGGATGCTGCGGCTCCACGAAGTCAAACCCGTTGGCGTCCATGTAGTTCAGCAACCGGCAGACGAATTCGGAGACCAGGTCGGCCTTGAGCGTCCACGACGCGTTGGTGTAGCCGAAGGTGATCGCGAAATTCGGCACACCGGAAAACATCAGGCCCTTGTACGTCATCAAGGACGTCAGCTCGATCGGCTCACCGTTCCTGGTGGGCTTCACGCCGCCGAGCAGCTGCATGTTCAAACCCGTTGCGGTGATGATGATGTCGGCCTGCAGCTCCTCACCCGAGGTGAGTTTGATGCCCGTCTTGGTGAACCGGTCGATCGTGTCGGTGACCACGTCGGCCTTGCCATGCCGGATCGTGCGGAAGAAGTCGCCGTCAGGCGCCAGGCACAGCCGCTGATCCCAGACGTTGTACCGCGGCCCGAAATGCTTCTCGACGTCGTAGCCCTCGGGTAGGCGACGCTTGGCCATCGTCATCAACGTCTTGCGCATGTAGGCGGGCGCCTTGCGAGACAGCTGGTACTGGAAGGTGCTGAATGCGATGGCTTTCCACCGATTCGCGATGTGCGCCAGGCGATCCGGAAGCAGCCGGTTGGCGCGTTCGGCGAACGGGTCCACCCCGGGCAGCGAGCCGATATAGGTCGGCGAGCGCTGCAGCATCGTGACGTGGCCCGAGCCCGAGTTCACCAGCGCCGGGATCAGGGTGATCGCCGTGGCTCCCGAGCCGATGACGATGATCTTCTTGCCCTGGTAATCGAGGTCCTCCGGCCAGTGCTGCGGGTGGACGATCCGGCCCTCGAAGTCGTCGGCGCCGGGGAAGGTGGGCGAATACCCCTCGTCGTAGTTGTAGTAGCCGGTGCACGCGAACAGGAACGAGCAAGTCATTTCGCGCTCCTGGCCGTCCGACTCGACGGTCAGGGTCCAGCGGTTGTCGGCGTCGGACCAGTCGGCGGCCAAGACGCGCTGGCGGTAGCGAATGTGCCGGTCGATCTTGTTCTCGACCGCCGCCTCCTTGACGTAGGCCTTGATGTCCGGGCCGTCGGCGATCGACTTCGCCGAGAGCCAGGGCTTGAACCGGAACCCGAGAGTGAACATGTCCGAGTCCGACCGGATGCCCGGGTATTTGAACAGGTCCCAGGTGCCGCCCAGGTCGTCGCGGCGTTCGAGGATCGCGTAGCTCTTGGTCGGGCAGCGGTCCTGGAGATGCCAGGCCGCGCTGATGCCCGAGATGCCGGCGCCCACGATGATCACGTCAAGGTGCTCAGTCATGGGGTCACGTTATCAACGGTCCGTCGACACAGTCAACAGGGTGTCGAATTTTTCGACACCGTGTAAAGTAGCGGCCGTGACTACCGCCGGCCAGACCCGCGCCCTGCGTGGCCGCCGTGCCATCCGGCCCTCGGGCGACGACCGCGAGCAGGCGATTCTCGCGACCGCCGCGCGGCTGCTGGAAGTGCGGTCGTTCGCCGACATCTCCGTCGACGACCTCGCCAAGGGTGCGGGCCTGTCCCGGCCGACGTTCTACTTCTATTTCAAGTCCAAGGAAGCGGTGCTGTTGTCGCTGCTGGAACCGGTGATCGCGCGCGCCGATTCGGAGTTCGACGGCGCGGTGCAGCGGCTACCGGAGGACCCCCGACGGGTGTGGCGAAACGGCATCAAGGCGTTCTTCACGGCGTTCAGCACGCACCGCCGGCTGGCCCGCGCCGCCACCGAGGCGCTGGCGACCAGCTCCGAGCTCCGCGTGGTGTGGTTGGGCTTCATGCAGAAGTGGATCGACCAGACCGCGGCCATGATCGCCGCGGAACGCGTGCGCGGCGCCGCGCCCGAGACCATTCCCGCCGTGGACCTGGCGACCTCGCTGAACCAGATGAACGAGCGCACCATGATGGCCGCTTTGTCCGCCGAGACGCCCGCGGTCGACGAGGACCGGGTGGTCGACACCCTCACCCACATCTGGGTGACCAGTATCTACGGCGAATCCAGCTAAGTGTCGATCGCAAGCGCGGCGCAGCCGGGCGAAGCGGGTCGCCACC
>NZ_LZJJ01000403.1:0-13506 GCF_001667625.1 Mycobacterium sp. E1715 | reverse complement strand
GCCGATCGGTACCGGCTTCTTGTTTGGTCCAGCTCGCGTCGGCCGCGCCCGGCGGCCCGCCGTCGAACGACCAGACCTGCGTGGCCCCGTTGTCCAGATGCATCGCGGTGGTCTGGCCCGAGCAGCCCACCGTCCGGTCCACCAGGCGATGGAAAGCGCGGTCGGCGGCATCGTTGGTGGCGAACACCCCGACGGCCTGTTTGACGAAGTGGGTCTGGTCGTTCGCCGCCGTCTGCGTGACGGCACCGTTGAACGACGCGAGGTCGGGGTCGTCGTACACCTCGGGCAGCCCGATGTCGGCCCAGTTGTTGCACACGGGGATGTCGACCCAATCCCCCTGGACCGGTCGGGTGAAGACCGACTCCCAGGCCATGGGTCCGCCGACGATGTTGCCGACCGAGCCCTTACCCAGGACGGCGTAGTTCACCACTCCCGGTTCCGACGGGTGGGCGGTCGCAACGGGAAGCGCGACCGCGCACTCGATGGCCAGGCCGATGGCGATCGCGGCGCCGCGAACCCGCATGGTCATTCCAGCGATCATGCCAGGACGCCGGGGTGTTGGTCAGCCCCCGTTGCCGCGCACTCCCTCTTCGACCTTTTTGCCGAGGTCGGGGTCGACGTTGCGCCAGTACTCGAACACCCGTGACAGCACCGGCTCCTTGACGCCCTTGGAGACGTGACCGATGATGTTGTGCGCCAAACGATCTCGGGCCGCATCGTCGAGGACGTCGCGGACCATGGTGCCAGCCTGCCCCCAGTCGTCGTCCTCGGGGTGCAGCGTGTACGCGGCGCGGACCATGTCGCCGTCCGCATGCCAGCGCACCTCGGCGGCGCGCGCCGGGTCGGCGTGCGGGCCACCGTACGAGTTGGGCGCGTACACGGGGTCGGACACGTTCTTGATCCGCATCGCGCCGTCCTTCGAGTAGCTGTTCACCTCGACCTTCGGCGTGTTCACGGGAATCTGCCGGTAGTTGGTCCCCAGGCGGGCGCGATGCGCGTCGGAGTAGGAGAACCCGCGGGCCTGCAGCATCTTGTCCGGGCTCAGCCCGGTGCCCGGCACGGTGTTGTTCGGTTCGAAGGCCGCCTGCTCGATCTCGGTGTGGTAATCGGTGACGTTGCGGTTCAGCGTCATCTTGCCGACGTCGATCAACGGGTAGTCGCCGTGCGGCCAGACCTTGGTCAGGTCGAACGGGTTGAACCGATAATTCCTGGCTTCCTCGTACGGCATGATCTGCATCTTCAGGGTCCAGCTGGGATGGTTCCCGCCCTCGATTGCCTCGTAAAGGTCGCGCTGGTGGTAGTCGCCGTCCTCGCCTGCCAGCCGGTCCGCGTCCTCCTGGGGCAGGAAGTCGATGCCCTGGTCGGTGATGAAATGGTATTTGACCCAGAAGATTTCACCGCCGGCGTTGATCCAGCTGTACGTGTGGCTGCTGTAGCCGTTCATCTGCCGCCACGACTTGGGGATGCCGCGGTCGCCCATCAGCCAGGTCACCTGGTGCGCGGACTCCGGTGAGAGCGTCCAGAAGTCCCACTGCATGTTGTGGTCGCGCAAATTCGTTGCCTGCATGCGTTTTTGCGACCGGATGAAGTGCTGGAACTTCAACGGGTCGCGCATGAAGAAGACCGGGGTGTTGTTGCCGACCAGGTCGAAATTGCCTTCGCTGGTGTAGAACTTCAGCGCGAAGCCGCGCGGGTCCCGCCAGGTGTCCGGGCTGCCGCGCTCACCGGCGACGGTGGAGAACCGGGCCAGCATCTCGGTCTTGGTGCCCGGCTGGAAGACCGCGGCCCTCGTGTATTTACTGACGTCGTTGGTGACCTCGAAGGTGCCGAAGGCTCCGCCGCCCTTCGCGTGCGGCTGCCGCTCCGGGATGCGTTCCCGGTTGAATTGGGCCATCTGCTCGATCAGGTAATGGTCCTGCAGCAGGATCGGGCCGTCGGGACCGATCGTCAACGACTGGTCGTCGCTGGGCGCAGCGATGCCGGCGTCATTGGTGGTGAAACGCTCCGTCATGTCGCTATCTCCTCTTTGCTGGGCTGCCCTTGGATATTGGCGACGAATACCCCTGCGCGCCAATAACTATGCGCTTTCTCTGGACCGCATCAAGATCGCACCGGTAGTTACGGGCGTGGTGCCGGCAGGGCGGGGGTCGGGCTGACAGCACTCGCCGGCGGCTGGCCGGGGCCGCTTAGGCCGGGTCCGCCGGGTCCACCCGGGCCGGCGGGCGGCATGGGCACGATCAACCCCGGCCCGCCGTAGCCCCACTGGCCGCTCGGACCGGGGCCCCACGGCCCGTTGCCCGGTCCGGGGCCGCCGCCCGGTCTGAACATCGGGCCGTGGTGATGGTGGCAGTGGTGGTAGTAGCCGTACACGAACGCGCCGACGAAGAAGACAGTCGAGATGATGAAGACGACGCCGGCCACGATGACCACCCACGCCGCGGCCGTGTAGAGCGCCGGCGGCTTCACGCGCTCCGCGGGTGGAGGCGCGGGTGCGGTGGTGGCGGCGGGAGTCGGCGGTGGCGTCGGTCCGGGTGTCTCGGTCATGCCTTCCAATATGCCCAGGCCCTCACGCGCTTAACAGGTCCGCCGCGGAAAACTTGCTGTGAATCGACACGCGGCGGCCGGTCGCCGGTGGCGAGACGACGCGCAGCCCGGCGCTCTCGCGAGCACCGGGCTGCTGGTTGTTCAGTGAGGTTGGGCTACGGCGTGCGGGACGGGGCGACCGACGTCGGGATCTGGCTCGGGCCGGGGGCGCCGGGCGTCGCCGCCCCGGGTCCGCCCTGCTGGATGCCGGCCGGTCCACCCTGCTGGGCACCCGGACCGCCCGGGCCGCCCATGCGGTGGGGGTGCATGAACGCCGCGTGGTGCTTGTGGTGGTGATGGCCGTGGTGGCCGCCGCGGTGGCCGAGGATGAAGCCGGTGAAGAAGATGACCGCGACGATGAACACGATCCCGGCGACGATGGCGACCCAGGCGGCGAGGTGGAAGACGCGTGCCGCCCGGTAGGGGGCTGTCGCTGCCGCGGCGGCCGCCGGGGCAGTTGCGGTCGACGACCGCGTGGTGGGGGTTTCAGATGTTTCACTCATGAGACAAATGATGAAGCCGTTAACAATAGTTGCGGCTATGCGTCACTTATGTAGCAGCTATGAGTGGGTCGGGCCTTAGCCGGGGTCGGGTTTGGGTGGGTTGGTGGCGAACTGAACCGCAGGCCACCGCCATGTCATCCCGGGAGTAATGCACGGTCGGCCAGCGCACCGATTACAGGTGCTAATACCCGAGCGTACTGAGGCGCCACATGAAATTCATTGTGGTACACGAGCGTATTGCCCACGATGGGCGGGCAGCGGTCGACGGCGCAGAACAGATCAATGAGGTCGGCGTATCGGCCCCCGACAGCATGGGTTGCTGCGCTCTCAGACGCGATGCCGGCTTCGTTAACCGCCTTCGCCCGGCGCAACGAGCAAGCCATCGCGTCATCGAGGTGGACAGACAGGCAATCGGGCACCATAGAATGCAAATCCGGAATTGGGCCGAGCACCAACACGTTGGCTCCGATGCCTCGCAACTCCTGCACAAGGCGGGTCAGGCTGTCGATCCACGCCTGGGCGTAAGCCGGAAAACCTGTCGCGAATTCGGGACCCACGCGTAGCATCCCCAAGGCGATCAGCCGCGGATGCTCATTCCTTAGACGCGCCATGATGTCACCGCGCCAGTGCTCGCACTCGGTGTACTTCCGGTGAAAAATGTTGATAGGCAGGTCGAGCATCGGGCAGGAGGCTTTGCTCAGGACCTCAAGCCGCCAGTGTCTCTGGCTCGCGACTTCTTGGAATGCCGGAGCCCACATTCCCGCGTTGGAGTCACCGACCAAGGCGACAGTGGTCGCTGAGGAGGTGTCCCCGGTCGCGCATTCGGGTTGAGCAACTTCCAAAAGGTTGAGCACACAACCCTTCAAGTCGGTGGTCGCCGGTTTGCCATACACCGCGTCAGCAAGCGGCGGATCTAGGTTCGACGGCACGGATTTCAGATCGACGGATGCTGCAACCGCAGCTCGCACTTGGGCGAATGTGTGTTCAACCGCCGCGTCGAACAAATCGACGTTTGAACCCGTGGGCGGAGAGCCCGCGGTGACCGTCAGCGTCGGGGCCGCCGGGCCCCGGCCGACCGGAGTAGGCACCAAGAACTGCAGCACCAAGCCCACGCAAACCGCAAGCACAGTAGCCGCACCGCCGACTGCAAGGCTCCGGGCGGCCGACAGGCGCACCCAATCGGCGTAGCGCAAAGGGTTCTCGATGAGGCGCAACGTCAGCACAGCCAGAGCGAAGGAGACGAGGAGCGCTGCCAGGCCATCCACGGGGCCCAGCGGGTGACCCAACAGAGGCGTTGCGAGCAACAGCACGGGCCAGTGCCACAGGTACCACGAGTACGACACCCGGCCGACCGCCCGCATCGGCGACAATGCCAGGAGGCGGCCACATCCCAGTGAGGGCGCGGCACAGCCCGCACCGATCACGAGCACCGTCCCAAAGACCGGCAGGAGCGCGGCGGTACCCGGATAGGGCGTGCTGCCGTTCAGCTTGCTGCACGCCAACATGATCAGGGCCAGACCGATCCATCCCGCGATTGCGGCCGGGATTGCCGCTAGTCGGCGCCACGCGGCTGTCGTCAGAGCCACCAGGCCGCCTGCAGCCAATTCCCACGCTCGGGTGTGTAGCGAGAAGAAAGCTACGGAAGGGGTAGCGGTAGTCGCCGCCAGCGAGAACGCAAAAGACACGGCACCCACAAACGCAAGCGCGAACACATAGGGAATTACTGACGACATGTGAGCTGCCAGCCGGGGGCGCCGACCTATGCGTCGAATTAACCACGCCGTACCGATTATCAGGGCCGGCCATACGAGGTAGAACTGCTCCTCCACGCCTAAAGACCAGTAGTGCTGGAATGGCGATGCTGGCCTGTTGCCAATTTGGAAGTAATCGACGCCTTGCTGAGCGAATCGGTAGTTGCTCACGTAGAGCGCGCTGGCGATGCCGTCCCCGATAACCGACTTCGCCTCAAACGGAGGCAGCAGTAGAGCCGAGCCAATCGCGGTAACGACGCCCACCGTGGCTGACGCCGGCAGGAGTCTGCGGGCCCGCGCACCGTAGAAACGGCCCAGCCGGACGGTCCCTGCACGGTCCACTTCGCGCCAAAGCAGCCCCGTGATCAAGAAGCCTGAGATGACGAAAAACACGTCCACACCGACGAACCCGCCACCCAACCCGGGCAGGTTGCAATGGAAAAGGACGACGGCCAAGACCGCGACGGCACGCAAGCCCTCGATGTCGTCGCGAAATCCCTTTTTTGCGCGCCGATCCCCTGTGGCGTCGGCAGCATTCTTCGCCGGTTCGACTGGGGTTTGCGCGGCAGCGGCCGGCGGCGGGAATGGATCGCGGGTGTCGTCTCTTGAGGTCATTGTCACCCTTCTTAGTCGTTTGCGTATTGTGCCCCAAGGCGAAGACGGCCGCCCTGATATCGCCACTCCGACTTGGGTGGAGCTCTGACGACCGTGGGGCGACGGTCATAGCGCACAGTGCCGAACGAAGCCTGCCCCTCATTGCGACCTCCGGCGGACGGACACCGCAAATCGGCACTCAGCTGGCGTCAGGCTTGAGTGGGTTGACCGCGAACTGAATCACCCGGTAGGGCGCGGCCACACGCGCGCGAGTGTCCCACTGGCTCACGAAGATTCGCAGCTCGTCGAGTGTGGAACCGGGCGAGATGTAACCGCCGTACGGTTGCGCGAGCCGGTTGTCATACGGGGGCGGCAGGCTCTCCGCCGGATCGGGCCACTCGTCGTGCTGCACCACCGTGGTGACCGGCGCGTCGCCCAGGGCGGTCGGGTCGTCGGCGACGCGGACCTCCATGTTGCCCGTGACGGCGTTGAAATAGGACAGCACCGCCTTTCCGTCGATTTGCCGGACGCACAACTCGCCCACCGCTTCCGGCCACAGCGGCGTGGGCGGCTTGCCCCAGCCGCCGCCCGGCCCGGCCGCCCACCCCTGCCACCGGGACCGGTCGGTGAACGATTGCGGGGTGGCCCGGTAGAGCACGACGGGGTTCCGGCGGGTGAAGCTGTCGGCCACGATGTACACCCAGCCGGTCGGCGAGTCCGCAGTGGGAATGGGGTCGTAGTAGCCGCTGATCTGCGTCTGCGAGCCGCCCTGGTAGGACGCGGGCCGGCGCGACCCGGGGATGGTCTGCCACCCGGCCCGCGCGGGCTCGGCCGTCACGAGCCGGGAGCTTTGCGGTTCCAGGTTTTTCGTCGTCGTCACCATCACGTAGTTGCGCCGGTTGATCTGCACCACCCCGGCCGGCAGCTGCGAGGCACCCGGCGGGGTCGGATCGGCCAGCAGCGGTTTGCTGACGCCGGTGACGCCGGTGTAGCGCACGCCGGCCGGATCGTCGACCGAGGCGCTGTCCACATGCAGCGCCACCGGCGCGTACCAACCACCGAACCCGACGCCCTGGCCAGCGAAGCTGTCGCCGCAGACCTGCAACAGTTCGGCGGGGAACTCCACGAACTCACAGAGGTCGGTCGCGCCGATGCCGTAGTCCCCGGTGGGCGTGCCGGTGCCGGCGGTCGGGCCGATCCGCACCACCTGGCCGGGCGCCAGCGGCTGCACGATGGGCTCGGGCGCGGGCGCCGGCGGATCGGCGTGGGCGAGCCAAACTCCTTGCGGGGCAATCAAAGCCAATGCAAGCGAGCACCGCGCGATCAGTCGGGTATGGGCGGTGCTCACCCGCTTCTCACAACTGGGCGGCCAGCAACTCGGCGATCTGGATGGTGTTCAGCGCCGCCCCCTTGCGCAGGTTGTCCCCCGACACGAACAGGGCCAGGCCGCGCCCGTCGGGCACGCCGGGGTCGTGCCGGATGCGGCCGACCAACGACTCGTCGACGCCCGCGGCCGCCAACGGCGTCGGCACGTCGACCACCTTCACCCCGGGCGCGCCGTCGAGCAGCTGCCGGGCCCGCTCGGGCGACAGCGGTCGGGCGAATTCGGCGTTGATCGACAGCGAGTGCCCGGTGAAGACCGGCACACGCACGCAGGTTCCGCTCACCGCCAGCTCGGGGATGCCGAGGATCTTGCGGCTCTCGTGCCGCAGCTTCTGGTCCTCGTCGGTCTCGCCGGAGCCGTCGTCCACCAGCGAGCCGGCCAGCGGCACGACGTTGAACGCGATCGGCGCGACGTAGGTCTTGGGCGCCGGGAACTCGGTCGCGGAGCCGTCGTGCACCAGCTGCTCGGCGTCGTCGATCACCGCGCGCGCCTGCGTGGCCAGCTCCTCCACCCCGGCCAGCCCGCTGCCGGACACCGCCTGGTAGCTCGACACCACCAGGCGCACCAGCTCGGCTTCGTCGTGCAGCACCTTGAGCACCGGCATCGCGGCCATCGTGGTGCAGTTCGGGTTGGCGATGATGCCCTTGGGCCGGCGGTGGGCGTCCCTGTCGAAGTTGACCTCCGACACCACCAGCGGCACGTCGGGGTCCTTGCGCCAGGCCGACGAGTTGTCGATCACGGTCACCCCGGCCGCGGCGAAGCGCGGCGCCTGCACCAGCGACATCGTCTTGCCGGCGGAGAACAGCGCGATGTCCAGACCGCTCGGGTCCGCGGTCGCGGCGTCCTCGACCTCGATCTCCTGGCCGCGGAATTCCAGCTTGCGGCCCTGCGAGCGGGCCGAGGCGAAGAACCGCACCGACGTCGCGGGGAAGTCCCGCTCGTCGAGCAACCTGCGCATCACCTGGCCCACCTGGCCGGTGGCGCCCACAACGCCTATTGACACGCTATTCGCGCCCATATCTACCTGCCCGTCCCCGCATACACCGTCGCCTTCTCGTCCCCGCCAAGCCCGAACGCCTCATGCAACGCAACGACGGCCTTGTCTAGTTCGGTGTCGCGGCACAGGACCGAGATGCGGATCTCCGAGGTGGAGATCAGTTCGATGTTGACGCCGACGGCGGCCAGGGCCTCACAGAAGGTCGCGGTGACGCCGGGGTGGCTGCGCATGCCCGCGCCGATCAGCGATACCTTGCCGATGTGGTCGTCGTAGAGCAGCTGGGTGAAGCCGATCTCGTCCTTGAGCGCGTTCAGCTTGGCCACCGCCGTGGGCCCGCTGTCGCGCGAGCAGGTGAAGGTGATGTCGGTCTTGCCGTCCTCCACCTTGGAGACGTTCTGCAGCACCATGTCGATGTTCACGTCGGCGTCGGCGACCGCCCGGAAGACCCGAGCCGCGTAGCCGGGGATGTCGGGGATGCCGACGACGGTCACCTTGGCCTCGCTGCGGTCGTGCGCGACTCCGGTCAGGATTGGGTCTTCCATGGCTATGTCCTTGATCGATCCGACGACGACGGTGCCGGGCTTGTCCGAGTAGGACGAGCGGACGTGCACCGGAATGTTGTAGCGGCGGGCGTACTCCACGCAGCGCAGCATCAGCACCTTCGCGCCGCAGGCCGCCATCTCGAGCATCTCCTCGAAGGTCACCTTGTCCAGCCGGCGCGCGTTGTGCACGATCCGCGGGTCCGCGGTGAAGATGCCGTCGACGTCGGTGTAGATCTCGCAGACGTCGGCGTGCAGGGCCGCGGCCAGGGCCACCGCCGTGGTGTCCGAACCGCCGCGCCCCAGTGTGGTGACGTCCCGGGTGTCCTGGCTGACGCCCTGGAAGCCGGCGACCAGCACGATGCGGCCCTCGTCGAGCGCGGCCTGCAGCCGCCCGGGGGTGACCTCGATGATCTTCGCGTTGCCGTGGGTGCCGGTGGTGATGACCCCGGCCTGCGAGCCGGTGAACGAGCGCGCCTCCGCGCCCAGCGATTCGATCGCCATGGCCACCAGCGCGTTGGAGATGCGTTCGCCGGCGGTCAGCAGCATGTCGAGTTCCCGCGGCGGCGGGGCCGGGCAGACCTGCTGGGCCAGATCCATCAGGTCGTCGGTGGTGTCGCCCATGGCGGAGACCACGACGACGACGTCGTTCCCCTGCTTCTTGGTCGCGACGATGCGTTCGGCGACACGGCGGATCCGATCGGCGTCGGCCACCGATGATCCGCCGTACTTCTGCACGACCAGCGCCACGTTATGTTTCCCGCAATCTTCCCGCCCTTGGGCATGTTCTAAGTCCACAACAGAATACGTGGCTGCACATAACGGTTTACGCCCCGATGCCGACCACCGCAGCCTGCGGTTTTGGCATGATTTTCGACGATTTTCCTCCCGGGCGCCAATCGCGGTAGAGTGCAGGGCGTGCAGCGGGTGCTCCTCCTCGGACGCCGCGACGGGGTCTGATCCAGACCGGCTTCCCGTCGCGGGTGTTCGCGATGCGCCGGTCTGAGGTTCCTTCTGACACCCCCGGAGCAACTACCGTGACTTCCAATCCCGACGCCTATACGTCAGCCCGATCGATCGTCAAACCCGCGGGCCCGCCGGGCCCCGGACAGCCCGCCTGGAATCCGCAGCGTGGTTCGGCGATGCCGGTCAACCGGTACCGATCCTTCGCCGAGGAAGTCGAGCCCATCCGCCTGGCCGACCGCACCTGGCCCGACCGCGTCATCGACCGCGCCCCGCTGTGGTGCGCGGTGGACCTACGCGACGGCAACCAGGCGCTGATCGACCCGATGAGCCCGACCCGCAAGCGCCGCATGTTCGATCTGCTGGTTCGCATGGGATACAAGGAGATCGAGGTCGGCTTCCCGTCGGCCAGCCAAACCGATTTCGACTTCGTCCGCGAGATCATCACCGACGGCGCCATCCCGGACGACGTCACCATCCAGGTGCTGACGCAGTGCCGTCCCGAGCTCATCGAGCGCACGTTCCTGGCGTGCGAGGGCGCGTCGCGGGTCATCGTGCACTTCTACAATTCGACGTCGATCCTGCAGCGCCGCGTGGTTTTTCGCGCCGACCGGGCCGCGGTGCAGGCGATCGCGACCGACGGCGCCCGCAAGTGCGTCGAGGAGGCCGCCAAATACCCTGGCACGCAATGGCGTTTCGAATATTCACCGGAGTCCTACACCGGAACCGAGCTCGAATACGCCAGGCAGGTGTGTGACGCCGTCGGCGAGATCATCGCGCCGACACAGGAGAACCCCATCATCTTCAACCTGCCCGCCACGGTCGAGATGGCCACTCCCAACGTCTACGCCGACTCGATCGAGTGGATGAGCCGCAACCTGGCCAATCGGGAATCCGTCATCCTGAGCCTGCACCCGCACAATGACCGCGGGACGGCTGTCGCCGCAGCGGAATTGGGCTTCGCGGCGGGCGCCGACCGGATCGAGGGCTGCCTATTCGGCAACGGCGAACGCACCGGCAACGTGTGCCTGGTGACGCTGGGGCTCAACCTGTTCTCTCGCGGCGTCGACCCCCAGATCGACTTCTCCAACATCGACGAGATCCGCCGCACGGTCGAATACTGCAACCAGCTTCCCGTCCACGAGCGTCACCCCTACGGCGGGGACCTGGTCTACACCGCGTTCTCCGGCAGCCATCAGGACGCGATCAACAAGGGCCTGGACCAGATGAAGGTCGACGCCGACGCCGCGGACACCGACGTCGAGGACATGCTCTGGCAGGTCCCGTATCTGCCGATCGACCCCAAAGACGTCGGGCGCACCTACGAAGCGGTGATCCGGGTCAACTCGCAGTCCGGCAAGGGCGGTGTGGCCTACATCATGAAGTCCGACCACGGCCTGGCCCTGCCGCGGCGGCTGCAGATCGAGTTCTCCCAGGCGATCCAGAAGATCACCGAGGGCGAGGGCGGGGAGGTCTCCCCGAAGGAGATGTGGGACGTGTTCTCCGAGGAGTACCTCGCCCCGGTGTGGCCGCTGGAGCGGATGAAACAGCGCGTCGAGGCGTCGGAGGAAGACAGCGGCACCACCACGGTCGCCGCGACCGTCAAGGTCAACGGCATGGAGACCGAGATCAGCGGCGTGGGCAACGGCCCGCTCGCGGCCTTCGTCCACGCGCTCGGCGGTGTCGGCTTCGACGTCGCGGTCCTCGATTACTCCGAGCACGCGATGAGCGCCGGCGACGACGCGCAGGCGGCGGCATACGTGGAGGCGTCGGTGAACGGCCGCTCCGTCTGGGGCGTCGGCATCGCGCCGTCGATCACCACCGCGTCGTTGCGCGCCGTCGTGTCGGCGGTCAACCGCGCGTCCCGGAAGTAACGCTCGGCGTCGAGGCCGCGGCGACGAAGTTGGGCTCGTCCCGGTTCAACTCGCACGCTCGTCGCGTCGATCACCGTCGCGGGCCCACCGGCGAACGATGCTCCGCGGCGGCTTGGGAAAATACGGCACGAGATGCCTCGTCCGTTCCGTGTCCTCGGTGAGATCGTGCAGCCGGGCGGTCAGCAAGTCCTTCATCAACAAGTGGCCCTGATCGGAACCGTCCGGCGATACCACCCGCAGCGGGCGGCCATCCGATTCCGCGAAGACATTCGCGGCATGCCGCAGCGTGGCCTTGCTGCCCACCGTGCCACCCGCCGGGGCGGGTGGCGGCCCGGAGCGCATCACTTCGGCGACCAGGAACGCCTCCAGCGGGTCGGTCGTGTAATCACGCGTCAGATGCATTCCGCTGCGTGCAATCTTCTCGGTGAGCACCGAGCGGGCGAGTAGCAACGCGGATATCGCGTAGGCAGTGATCGTGGCGATGACCACCGGCAGCATCGCCGGCCAGGCGCGAGTGAGTTCGAGGGTGAACATGATGGCCGCCAGGGGAGCCCGCATGATGCCGCAAACGACGGCGGCCAGGCCCAGCATCGCCCAGAATCCCGGATACACGTGCGGAAACCAGTGCCCGACGAAGGCTCCGAGCGCGCTGCCGATCATGAACACGGGGGCGAATACACCGCCCGATGTTCCCGAACCCAGCGACAGCGCCCAGATCGCGGTTTTCACCACGAGGATGCCCACGATCAGCGACAGCCCGGCGCGCCCGGTGAGAAGTGCGTCGATCACGTTGTAACCGACGCCGAGAGCGCGCGGTTCAATCAGTCCGCCCGCGCCGATGATCAGGCCGCCGATCGCCGGCCACCACATCCAGTGAATGGGCAGGCGCGGGAAGGCGTTCTCGGCCCAGTAGACCAGGTGCGTCACCGAGATAGCGAGTGCAGCGCCGGCCAGTCCGACGCATACCGCCAAAGCGTCGATGGACCAATGGATTTCAGCTACATGCGCCTCGACCGGGAATACCGGCGCGGTGCCCAGGATGAACAAGCGCACCACGGTGGCCATCGCTACCGCACTCGCGACGGGGACCATGCTCCGCGGCCGCCATTCGAAGAGCAGCAATTCGACGGCCAGCAGGATGGATGCCAGTGGTGCGTTGAAGGTGGCCGCGATGCCCCCGGCGGCGCCGGAGGCCAGCAGGATCTTTCGCTCGTCTGCGGTCAGATGCAGGAATTGAGCGACAACGGAACCCATGGCCCCGCCCGTCATCACGATCGGCCCCTCCGCGCCGAACGGGCCGCCGGTACCGATGCTGACGGCCGCTGAGATCGGCTTGAGCACAGCAACTTTGGGCTCGACGCGGCTGCTGCCGGTGAGAATCACTTCGATGGTCTCAGGCATGCCGTGACCACGTACCTGATCGGATCCGTACCGCGCCATCAGGCCGATGACCAAACCGCCGGCTATCGGCGCACCCAGAATCAGCCACCACGGATGGTGGTTTGCCGCCGGCGACACCAGAGCATCCGAAATACGTTGATAAAAAACAAGATTAGTGACCAAACCGATGAGCTTCAACAGACACCAGGCCACCAGTGCTGACAGGGCGCCGATGACTATCGCGATGCCCGTGATTGGAATTAACCGCCGATCGACGTTGAAGTCGGCTAACCGTCCACTCACTACAAAGAATTCCTCACCGATCCGATCGATGCATCAACTCTCGACCGATTCCCCAGAACGCAACTCGCAGGACACGATTCGCGTCCTGCGGTGATCCGCTGAATCGTAACAACTCCGCGCGCCGTCGGCGCGCTCAACGGCCAAGGCATTGCTGGGAGTTAGGGCTGAATTCGCTGGCGTCCGCCTGTTAAGCGTCCCGTCAGCGCAGCAGGTCGAGCGTCAGAACAATGCGAGCTGCTCGTCGACCGTGGTGGTGTCGGTGAACTCCTCCATGCTGGTGCCGCCCACGACCGCGCGGATGGAGTCCATGAACTGCGCGTCGGAGACCACCGGCACCCCGAGCTGCTTGGCCAGGTAGCCCTTGCCCTGATCCGGGGCGGGGTCATTGCAGACCACCAGCGAAGTCTCGCCGTCGACGGCGTCGGTATAGGCCAGCCCGGCGTGCAGGATGCGTTCGACCAGTTCCTCGTGGGTGCGGCCGACCTCGGCCGCCAGGGCCACCCGCATGCCCTGCACCAGCGGCCGCCCGGACACGTACAGCCCGGGATTGAGATACGGGCAGGGCATCCGCGAGGCCAGCACCTTCAACGGGCGCAGCTCGTCGTGGGTGACGCGGCCGTTGGGCCACCGTCGCC
>NZ_LZJJ01000402.1:0-1759 GCF_001667625.1 Mycobacterium sp. E1715 | reverse complement strand
GTAGTCGATGCCCTCCCCGTTCAACGGGTTGACGCAGGCCGCGGCGTCGCCGATCAGCATCCAGTTGGGCCCGGCCACCCCGGACACCGCGCCGCCCATCGGCAGGAGCGCCGACGCCACCGCCCGCGGCGGGCCTTCGAAGCCCCATTCGTCGCGCCGCAGGTCGGTGTAGTAGTCGATCAGCGGGCGCAGCGCCAGGTCGGCCGGCCGTTTCGACGTCGACAAGGCCCCGACGCCGATGTTCACCTCGCCATTGCCGAGCGGGAAGATCCAGCCGTAGCCGGGTAGCACCGCGCCGTCCGGCGAACGAAGCTCCAGGTGCGACGTCAGCCACGGGTCGTCGGCGCGCGGGGTGGCCAGATACCCGCGGGCGGCGACGCCGTACACCGTCTCCTGGTGCCAACGCCGGCCTAGTTTGCGACCCAGCGAAGAGCGGGCCCCGTCGGCTACGATCAGCTGCCGGCAAGCCACCTCCGTGCCGTCGGCCAAGGTCAGCGATGCCACCCGCCTCGACGAGTCATGATGCACCGCAACGGCTTTCGTTCCCAACATCATTCGCGCGCCGGAATCCTCGGCGACCTTGCGGATCCGGTCGTCCAACTCGAGTCGGGCCACGGCGCTACCGGTCGACGGAAACGACGGGCCCGGCCAGTCGACCTGGACCTCGCCGCCGAAACCGCTCATCCGCAGGCCGCGATGCCGGATGCGGGTGTCCAGCCAGTCGCCCAGCCCGAGGCGCTCGCACTCGGCGACCGCGCGCGGCGTCAGCCCATCACCGCACGCCTTGTCCCGGGGGAAGCTGGCGGAGTCGATGACCAGCACGTCGTGGCCCGCGCGCGCGGCCCACGCGGCCGCCGCCGAACCCGCGGGTCCGGCGCCCACGACCACCAGGTCGGCTTTGGTCTCCACGCTCACCAGTATGTTGGTCGGGTGAGTACTCCGGCGACGGTGGTGGCGGGCATCGACTTCGGCGACCCCGCCTTCGCCGCCACGGTGCGCGACGGCGTCGGGCGGATCGAACGGCTCATGGACACCGAGCTGCGCAGCGCCGACGACGTGATGACCGACTCGCTGACCCACCTATTCAAGGCCGGCGGCAAGCGATTCCGGCCGTTGTTCACCGTCCTGTCCGCCCAGATCGGGCCGAACCCCGACGCGCAC
Source organism: Mycobacterium sp. E1715 (assembly GCF_001667625.1). NCBI lineage: Bacteria > Bacillati > Actinomycetota > Actinomycetes > Mycobacteriales > Mycobacteriaceae > Mycobacterium > Mycobacterium sp. E1715. The sequence continues at coordinate 598 of NZ_LZJJ01000402.1, read as the reverse complement.
GAGGTGACGATCGCCGGCTCGGTCATCGAGCTGGTGCACCTGGCCACCCTCTATCACGACGACGTGATGGACGAGGCGGAGGTGCGCCGGGGCGCGCCCACCGCGAACGTCCGCTGGGGGAACAACGTCGCGATCCTGGCGGGGGACTACCTGTTCGCCACGGCGTCGCGGCTGGTGTCGCGGCTCGGGCCCGAGGCGGTGCGCCTGATCGCCGAGACGTTCGCCCAGCTGGTGACCGGGCAGATGCGGGAGACGCGCGGCCTGACGGGCCCGGCCGAGGGGGCCGATCCGATCGAGCACTACCTGAAGGTGGTGTACGAGAAGACCGCCTGCCTGATCGCCGCGGCGGGCCGGTTCGGCGCCATGTTCTCCGGCGCCGACGCCGAGCAGGTCGAGCGGCTCAGCCGGCTCGGCGGCATCGTGGGCACCGCCTTCCAGATCTCCGACGACATCATCGACATCGACAGCGACTCGCATGAGTCCGGCAAGCTGCCCGGCACCGACGTGCGCGAGGGCGTGCACACGCTGCCGATGCTCTACGCGCTGCGCGAACCCGGGGCCGACGCGGTGCGGCTGCGTGAGCTGCTGGCCGGGCCCA
>NZ_LZJJ01000401.1:0-3689 GCF_001667625.1 Mycobacterium sp. E1715 | reverse complement strand
GGTGCTCGAGGAAGTGCGCCGCTCCCGCCACGGTGGCACCCTCGTCCCGCGATCCCACGCCGACCCAGACCCCGACGGAGGCCGAACGCACCGCCGGGAGGTACTCGGTGACGACGCGCAGACCACCCGGAAGCGTGCTGCGACGCAGCGCGGTCGAGGGTTCGACCTCCAAGGTGTGCTTGCCGCGGCGCAGGGCCGCGGCGCGGTCAGCTGCTCGCGGTCGCGGCATCGGCAGGTGCGGCCGCCGGGGCGTCGGCCGGGGCCGAGCTGTCTTCCTCCACCAGGACCAGAGAGATCTTGCCGCGCTTGTCGATGTCGGCGATCTCGACCCGCAACTTGTCTCCGACGTTCACGACGTCCTCGACCTTCGCGATGCGCTTGCCCTTGCCGAGCTTGGAGATGTGCACCAGCCCGTCGCGCCCGGGAAGCAGCGACACGAAGGCACCGAAATCGGTTGTCTTGACGACGGTTCCGAGGAACCGCTCGCCGACGGTCGGCAGCTGCGGGTTGGCGATCGCGTTGATCCGGTCGATCGCGGCCTGCGCCGAGGGCCCGTCGGTGGCGCCCACGAACACGGTGCCGTCGTCCTCGATGGAGATCTGCGCGCCGGTCTCCTCGGTGATGGCGTTGATGACCTTGCCCTTGGGCCCGATCACCTCACCGATCTTGTCCACCGGGACCTTGATCGTGGTGACCCGCGGCGCGTAGGGGCTCATCTCGTCGGGCCCGTCGATCGCCTCGGCCATCACCTCGAGAATCGTCAGGCGCGCGTCCTTGGCCTGCGCCAGAGCGCCCGCGAGCACCTGCGACGGGATGCCGTCGAGCTTGGTGTCCAGCTGCAGCGCGGTGACGTAGTCCTTGGTGCCGGCGCACTTGAAGTCCATGTCGCCGAACGCGTCCTCGGCGCCCAGGATGTCGGTCAGGGTGACGAAGCGGCGCTCGGTCTTGCCGTCCACCTCGACGTCGTCGGAGACCAGGCCCATGGCGATGCCGGCGACCGGCGCCTTGAGCGGCACGCCGGCGTTGAGCAACGCCAGCGTGGAGGCGCACACGGATCCCATCGACGTCGAGCCGTTGGACCCCAGCGCTTCGGACACCTGCCGGATGGCGTACGGGAATTCCTCGACGCTCGGTAGCACCGGGATCAGGGCCCGCTCGGCCAGGGCGCCGTGCCCGATCTCGCGCCGCTTGGGCGAACCGACACGGCCGGTCTCACCGGTGGAGAACGGCGGGAAGTTGTAGTGGTGCATGTAGCGCTTCGAGGTCTCCGGCCCCAGCGAGTCGATCTGCTGGGCCATCTTCACCATGTCCAGCGTGGTCACGCCCAGGATCTGCGTCTCGCCGCGCTCGAACAGCGCGCTGCCGTGCGCCCGCGGCACCACGGCGACCTCGGCCGACAGCGCGCGGATGTCGGTGATGCCGCGGCCGTCGATGCGGAAGTGGTCGGTCAGGATGCGCTGGCGGACCAGCTTCTTGGTCAGCGAGCGGAACGCCGCGCTGACCTCCTTCTCCCGGCCCTCATAGGTCTCGGCGAGGCGCTGCTGCACCTCGGCCTTGATCTCGTCGGTGCGCTGATCGCGCTCGGCCTTGCCGCCGATGGTCAGCGCCTTGGCCAGCTCGTCGGTGGCCACCGAGGCCACCGAGTAGTAGACGTCGTCGCCGTAGTCGGGGAACACGGGGTACTCGCCGGTAGGCTTGGCGGCCGCTTGGGCCAGCTCCTCTTGCGCGGTGCACAGCGCCGCGATGAACGGCTTGGCCGCCTCCAGGCCTTCGGCCACCACGGTCTCGGTCGGCGCCTGCGCGCCGCCCTCGACGAGCTCGATGACCTTCTCGGTGGCCTCCGCCTCGACCATCATGATCGCCACGTCTTTAGCGTCACCGTCGCCGACGATGCGGCCGGCGACCACCATGTCGAACACGGCCCGCTCGAGCTGCTCGACGGTCGGGAAGGCGACCCAGGTGCCGTCGATGAGCGCCACCCGCACGCCCCCGACGGGGCCGGAGAACGGCAGCCCGGCCAGCTGGGTGGACGCCGACGCGGCGTTGATCGCCACGACGTCGTAGAGGTCGTTGGGGTCCAGGCTCAGGATCGTGACCACGACCTGGATCTCGTTGCGCAGCCCGGAGACGAAGGACGGGCGCAGCGGCCGGTCGATGAGCCGGCAGGTCAGGATCGCGTCGGTCGAGGGCCGGCCCTCGCGACGGAAGAACGAACCGGGGATGCGGCCGGCGGCATACATCCGCTCCTCGACGTCCACGGTCAGCGGGAAGAAGTCGAAGTGCTCCTTGGGGCTCTTGCTGGCGGTGGTCGCCGACAACAGCATGTTCTCGTCGTCGAGGTAGGCGACGACGGCGCCGGCGGCCTGCTGGGCGAGCCGGCCGGTCTCGAAACGGATGGTGCGGGTGCCGAAGCTCCCGTTGTCGATAACGGCGGTTGACTCGAACACGCCTTCTTCAATTTCAGCGACAGACATGGGTGTCCGTACGGCCTCTCTGGGTATTCAGCTTTTTCGCGTCGTCACGCTTGAACCCGAGAGCTTCCTACGAGAGGAAAAAGTCTGGATGCGGCTACGGCCATCGATCGAAGCGGCCGACCTGCCCCAGATCCGGGGAGCCCGGCTGCCACTACCGAAGACCGCCCGATACAGACTGGGCTGCTCCCGTCATGACACGCTGGAACGGCACACGCGGATCTGCGTGGCCGCACCGTTCGTTCGGGCCGAACCGGCCCAGAACGCTCCCACTCTACACGGGCGGGCGTAGCGCTCAGTAGACCCGGGTCAGCGGCGCAGGCCCAGGCGCTCGACCAGCGAGCGGTACCGCTCGACGTCGATCTGGGCTACGTACTTGAGCAGCCGGCGCCGGCGCCCGACCAGCAGCAACAGGCCCCGCCGCGAGTGGTGGTCGTGCTTGTGCACCTTCAGGTGCTCGGTCAGGTCGGCGATCCGCTTGGTCAGCAGCGCGACCTGCGCCTCCGGGGAACCGGTGTCGGTGTCGTGCAGGCCGTAGGTGCCCAGGATTTCCTTTTTTTGCTCGGCGGTCAGCGCCACGAAAACATCTCCATCAATCGGTGCCGCGAAAACTCTGGTGCGTGGCCGCCGCGGACTGCAGCACACGCCGTATCGGCTGGCGAGTCTATCAGCGGCGGTGACGTGCGCAGAAATCGCAGGCCAGCGCCGCGCTCTTGACAACCTACAACCATTTGGTTGTAGGTTGGACGCGTGACCGTAGACCAGGAGGACCGGGTGGACGCCCTGTTCCACGCGCTCGCCGACCGAACCCGGCGCGACATCATGCGCCGAACGCTGGCCGGGGAACACTCGGTTTCCGCGCTGGCACGCAAGTACGACATGAGTTTCGCGGCGGTGCAAAAGCATGTCGTCGTGCTGGAAAAGGCCGGCCTGATCACCAAACGACGAAGCGGTCGCGAGCAGCTGGCCAGCGGCGACGTGACGGCCGTGCGATCGGTGGCCGCCATGCTCACCGAATTGGAGCTCCTCTGGCGCGATCGCATCGCACGCGTCGACGACCTCATCGCATCCGACCCAACCCAGGAGGACTGAACCATGCCCGTGACCGACGTCCGGCACGACCCCGAGAACCTGACGCTGACCATCACCGCGGACTTCGCCGCTCCGCTGGCCCGAATCTGGCAGGTCTACGCCGACCCTCGTCAGCTGGAGAGGGTG